>JAPOYQ010000750.1 GCA_026706505.1 Gemmatimonadota bacterium | reverse complement strand
TTTCGCCCTCTCGTCAGATGGGCTCTTCAGTTCGTATACGTGAAGAGCCTCCCCGCTGCCCTCGCCCGGTTCCCCGAAGCCGTCAGTTCCAGTCACCGCGAGCTCGCCGCCGCGTTCGGCCCGTTCGTGGCGGGTCAGCTTGCCGCCGCGTCCTCCGGTCCGAAGACCTTCATCCACGGCGACTACCGGCTCGACAACATGTTCTTCTCTCCGCGCGAAGCCGAGCGTTTCGCGATCGTGGACTGGCAGGCCGCCGCCATCGGGTGCGGCCTGTACGATCTGGCATACTTTGTATGTACCAGCGTGAGCCGTGCCTTGCGGCCAAGGATCGAGGGGGAACTCTTGGAGGAGTATCACGACGAGCTCTGCGCACGGGGCGTTCGCGAATTCAGTATCGAGAAGTGCCGGGAGCTTTACCGCGCCTCGGTGCTCGCCTGTTTGGTCCGGCAGGTGATCGTGGCGGGCTCGGCAAACCTCGACAACGAACGGGCGCACCGGTTGACCCAGACCTGCCTGCGGCGCACGCTCCACGCCATCGACGGCGTCGACGGCTGGGCGCACATCGCTTCCGCCGGACGGCGCTCGGCCCTTGGCTGGGCCATCACCCGGCTGGCACATCACGCGGCGAGGCGGGGCTCGGCCAGAGGGCGCACACAGGCTGGGCCGGGATTGCGAACCGATGGTTCGCGTTAGTCGATCGCATTTGGGAGATCACTACTATGGCTCAGCCAGAAGAATTCAATCCGATGTCGATGGCCCCTTTGCGCGTTTGGTTCCGACTTCTCGCCAAGGTGGGCGGCGTGAGGCCCCCTTACCGGGCCAGACTCAGGCAGGCACTCATCACCAGTCTAATCACGGCCATTCCGCGCTGGCTGGAATGGGCTTTATACGGCCTGCCGATCGCGCGGACCCGAATCACCAAGCCCTCCATTATCATCCTCGGCTTTCCGCGCTCGGGCACGACTTTACTCCACAACCTCTTGGCACACGACCCCGACCTAGGTTATTGCTCCAACTATCAGGCCGCGATCCCGTTCTGCTTGGTTGGCGGGGAGCGCTTGAAGAAGAAGCTGGCGTCCCGAGTGCCTGAGAACCGAGGCATCGACAACGTGGCCGCCGATATGGATCTGCCTCAGGAAGAGGTCTTCGCGCACGCGCTGCATTCGCACCGTTCAGTCACGCACGCGTTCACCTTCCCCTCGCTGATGGAAGAGCTGCACCAGAAGTACGTGCTCATGGAGGCCAGCGACGCCGAGGTTCGCGCGTGGCGCAGGGGATACATGAAGGTTGTAAAAAAGGCGACCTATATGCACGGCGGCAAGCGAGTAGTGCAGAAGGCCACCCCGAATCTGGGACGACTCCCCCAGATCATGGAGATGTTTCCGGGGGCCTACTACATACACATCGTTCGCAATCCCTACGACCTGTATCCGTCGTACATGCACATGTTGTCCACCCTGACTAGATCGTATACCATGGAAGACTATGATTCGGCCGAGTTGGAGGCCGGGGCCGTCCGCATGTACCAGAGAATCATGCAGAACTACCTAAGGGACAGGTCGTCTATTCCGTCTGACCGGTTCATCGAGATGCGTTTCGAGGATTTGCGCCGGGATCCAATGGGGGAGATCAGTCGGATTTACCGGAGCTTCGATCTCGACTGGGAGCGAGCCGAGCCCCCAATCGCGGACTACGCCGCCACGCTGTCGTCGTACAAGCAAAATCAATACGAGCCCGATCCCCGCGTGCGCGAGCAAGTCGATGCGCACTGGAGGTTCGCGGTCGATGAGTGGAACTATGGCTCGCCGCCATACGAGACCCCGTAGCGCACTATGACCGGCGGGAGCATGAGCCGCGGGCAACGGCGACGGGTGCTCGGGGGGACGATGGCCGCACTTTTTCTGGCGGCGTTCGGGAACACCATTGTGGCCACCGTCCTGCCCGCGATCATCGCCGACCTGGGAGGCTTCGACCAGTACGCCTGGCCTTCAACCGCGTACATGGTCACGTCAACGACCGCCATGCCCATCGCGGGGAAGCTCAGCGACCTGTATGGGCGCAGACTGCTCTTTTTGGTTGGCGTCGCCGCGTTGATGCTCAGTTCGCTCCCGGTCGCGCTGAGCCAGAGCATGGACCAGCTCATCCTCTTTCGCGCCATCCAAGGGATCGGTGGGGGCGTGGTCATGGTGACCAGCATAGCGGCCGCGGGCGATCTCGCGCCTCCTGAGGAGCGGGGGAGGTATCACGGAATCGTCGGCATGGTGTTCTGCTTTGCCGCCGTGGCGGGTCCGCTCGTCGGCGGATTCATCATCGATCACTTTCATTGGCGCTGGGCATTCCTGATAAATCTGCCGCTGGGGATGTTGGTGTGGATCATGCTCGTGCGCTCCTACCCGCATCCGTCGGGGCTCGGAGGGGAGCGGCCCCGGATCGACTATCCGGGCATCGCCCTGCTGGTCGTGGCCGCGATATCCTCGCTTTTCGCACTTTCGGCGGCGGGCGTTCTGTATCCGTGGGGATCCCCGCAGATACTGGGTTTGCTGGCTCTCGGCATGGTTGCGGGCGGCCTCTTTCTCGTCATCGAATCCCGATCACCCCACGCCATTATTCCGCTTGGCATCTACCGGATCCGGACGGTGGTCGTTGCACTGGCGGTCAACCTCTTCATCGGGTTCGTTCTGTACGGCAGCATCCTTTTCATCCCACTCTTCTTTCAGGCGGTGCAGGGAACCTCCGCCGGACGGAGCGGTGCCCTTCTGGTTCCGATCATCTTCGGCATCGTGATCGGTGCCGTGGTCTCGGGGCGGCTGCTATCCCGGTCTGGAGGACGCTACTTCGTGCATGCGCTGTGGAGCACTGCGCTGGCTGCGGCGGGAATGCTTTTTCTTTCCTCCCTGAACCCCGAGACCGGTCGTGCTGCGGCCGTCGTCCGCATCTTCACGCTGGGCGTCGGGATCGGTGGCGTGATGTCGATCTTCACGGTGGCGGTGCAGAACACGGTGGCTAGCCGCGATCTTGGCGCGGGCACCTCGACCTTGCAGTTCCACAGGGCGGTGGGGGGCACGCTGGGCGTTGCCATCATGGGAGCAGTGGTCGCCCAGCGCACCAAATCGAGACTCAGCGACCTCCTGCCGGAGACGTCCCGCGCCCAGCTTCCGGAAGGATGGCTCGAGTCAGCGACGGGTGCGGGTGTACGCATCGTTGCGGGAGCTTCGGAGAGCACCGGGTTGGCGGATGCTGCCGCGGACCACTTCGCCCAAGCTCTCACGGGTGCTCTCGGCGACGCCTTCGCGTTGGCCGCCGCGGTCGCGGTCCTCTCGCTGGTTACGACGTTGTTCCTACCCCGGCGGACAGTAAATTAGAAAAGATATGGGCGCGGTGGCAGTCATTGGCTCGGCGACGATTGATCGCGTGGTGCAAGGCGGCGTGAGTGCGTACAAGCGCGGGGGAGTGGTCGCGTATGCTGGACTGACTTTTGCCGAGTTGGGCGTGGATACGCGGGTGTTGACTAATGTCGCCGCGGCCGACCGGGCGATGCTGGCGGTTTTGCAGCAGCGGGGTATTGCAGTCTATGTGGGCGAGAGCGCGGCGACGACCTGTTTTGTCAACTACGTGGATGGCGACGCACGGCGTCAGGAGTTGCTCGCTTGCGCCGCGCCGATTGCCGCATCCCAACTCGGGCCGGTGCTCGCCGGCGTGGAGCACGTTCATTTGGGGCCGCTGCATCCGCGTGATCTGGCCGAGGATGTGCTGACGGCGATGGACGGCGTGGTGAGCTTGGACATCCAAGGCTATGTGCGGCGGATTGAGGGGACGCAGGTGTACCAGGGGGTTGCTGGCGGTCTGTACGCCGCTTTGCAATGCGCGGACTACGTCAAAACTTCCAACGATGAATTAGAACTCGTGCTCGCTGATTGCGGCCTGACGCTAGATCAGTTGATGCGCGATTGCTCGGTAGCAGAGTGGATCGTCACCGAAGGCTCGCACGGCGGCTGGGTCGCGAGCGGGGAGGGTGAGAGGGCGAAGTTTGCGTCGGCTTCGGTGGCGAGGGTCGCTGATCCAACGGGGGCTGGAGACGTGTTTTTCGCTGCGTATTTGGCGCATCGGTTGCACCGAGGGGTGGGGATTGCTACAGCCACTTGGCGCGCTGCGGCGTTGGCGGCGCGTCAGGTGGAGGGTGGGTTTATTGATGAGGCGACGTTGCGTTTGGAGTGTTGACTACTGTGTTCAGCACTCGGCACCGCGAACCTCGCCACCGAAGTGCTGCATGCGCTCGTCGGTGGCGATCTGACCGGCGTTGGCGGGTCGGAAGTGTAGTTGCAGGGCGCGGCGCATTTTTTGCGAGGGGTTGGTCGGGCTGCCGTGGTGGGTCATGCCGTGCCAGAGCAGGCAACCGCCAGGGGCGAGGGGCACGACAATGTCGCGCTTGGTCTGGACGTCGGTGTCGCAGATTTGCCAATCGCGGCGCTTGAAGTGATTGACTGGACCTTCGCGATGCGTGCCGGGCAGGATGTGCAGGCAGCCGTTATTCGCGTCGGCGTGGTCGAGGGCGATCCAGACGCCGATGATGGTGGTGCCCAAGGGATAGTTGAAGTACGCGCAGTCTTGGTGCCAGGGTTTTTCCCGACCCCCAGGCGGCTTGAGCAGGGCCATCTCTTGGAATAGAACGGGCGTGTCGTCCATCAGGCGGGCGAGGACGTCCAAAAGATCCGGGTCAGTGGCTATAGGTTGGAAGCGGTCGTCCCAATCGACGAACTTCATAAGCTTGCGCACGGCCTTACGCCGCGCTGCGCCCGTTAGCTTTTGGCCCTGCGCGGAGGTTTCTAGTTGGACGCCGCGAAATTCGGGCTGCTTGCCGTCAATCAGGTCGTACACTGCATCGGCAGCGTCGGCAACTTGGGCAGGAGAAAACGCCTCTGCTATTACGAGGTAGCCCTGTTGGTGAAAGAAGGCTAGCTGCTCGGGGCCGATGTCGGCGAAGCGGGCGACCTGCTGGGCCTCGGTGTCGTAGCGGTAGAGGTCGGGGGCATAGTCGGCGTGGACGCCGTCGTCGATGATGGGTTGGGCGCTAGTCATGTCTGCTCAGCCTCGTCTTCCTGGTCTGCTGATTGGTCCCGGACCAAGATTGCCATGGGGATCAGCACGCAGTAGCCGACCACTAAGAGTACCGGCGCTAGGGTGAGGGAGAGGAAACCCTCGGCCGGCGGGATGCGCAAAAACACATAGCCGAGTACGATCACGGCTAGGCCGGCTATGGCCAAGGACCAGTTTTTGCGCGTAAAAGGCAGATCGCCGCGTGGGGCCATGGCGTGGCCTCTGCTTACCGCGCCTGCTTTTCGCGGATGCGGGCGGCGCGGCCTTTGCGACCGCGCAAGTAAAACAGGCGCGCGCGGCGCACCCGGCCCTCGCGCATGCGCTCGATCTTGGTGATGCGCGGCGAGTGCATGGGAAAGATGCGCTCGATGGCAATGCCCTGAGAGATCTTGCGCACGGTAAAGGTCTCTTGGATGCCGCTGCCTCTGCGCTGGATGACGGTTCCTTCAAAGACTTGGGTGCGCTCCTTGTCGCCCTCGATGACTCGCACGTGGATGCGCACGGTATCGCCAGCGCCGAATTCGGGAATATCGGTTTTGAGTTGGTCCGAGGTTAGTTCGCGCAGGATACTTGAGTCCATTGTATCACCTTGTTTGTTACGGGGCTTCTTCCAGCCCTTGCTTTCGCCAAGTGGCGATGAGCTGTTGTTCTTCTTCGTCGAGTTCGATCTGTTGCAGCAAGTCGGGCCGACGCGCAAACGTGCGCCGCAGGGCTTGGCGTCGCCGCCAGTGCTCTATGCGCTCGTGATCGCCCGAAAGCAGCGCATCGGGGACGCGCTGGCCGCGGAATTCAACCGGCCGAGTGTACCAAGGGCAATCGAGTACGGCCTCTTGGAATGAGTCGTCCAAGGCCGAAGAAAAGTTGCCCAAAACATTGGGTATGAGCCGGGCCACTGCGTCGATGAGGACGAGGGCGGCCGGCTCGCCGCCGGTGAGCACGTAGTCGCCGATTGAAATTTCACGGTCGATAAGCTCGGTGCGGATGCGCTCATCGACTCCTTTGTAATGCCCGCACAGCAGCACCAATCGCTCCTCAAGCGCCAACTCGACGGCGACGGCTTGATTGAGCGGCTGGCCGTCGGCCGTCAGGTAAATGCAGCGTCCGGCCGCTAGGCCCCGCTCCTGCCAGAGTTGGTACACGGGCTCGGGCTTGAGGACCATGCCGCCGCCGCCGCCGTAAGGCGCATCGTCCACAGTGCGGTGTTTGTCGGTCGCACAATCGCGCGGGTCGTGGGTCTCAATGGTCAACAGGCCCTGGGCGATGGCGCGGGCCATCATGCTAGTCGCCAATGGCGAGGCGAAAAAATCCGGGAAGAGCGTTACAATGTCTATTTTCATGGCTCAAACAACTCTTCAACGCCTTGCACGACGACCCGACCCGGCGTGATTTCTACGACAAAGTCGCCGACGGCCGGCACGAGGGCTTCGCCTTTGGTGCCACGGACCACGTAGGCGTCTGTAGTCGGCATGGATAAGACCTCGACGATGTGGCCCAATGGCTCGCCTGCTGAATTGACGACCGCGATCTGGGGCGATAGTGACATAGCCCCCGACCAGAACAGAACGCGCTAGTTCGGGCGAGTCGATACCGGCGAATTTGAGCAACAAGCTCTTGGCATCTACGCGCCAGCGCTCGAGTTCGAGCGGCCGGTCGGGTCGGCCCGCGCATTGGAGGACGACGTCCCGCAGGTCGCTGAAGCGCTCGACGCGGTGCGTCAAGGCTTGGGCCCGAACTTCGCCGCGCACTCCCCACGGGCGGGAGATATAGGCTACGGCGACGCGCCCGGCCATGGGGTATCCCTCTATTTTTCTTCTTGCTCGGCTGGTTCAGCCGATTCAGCGGCTTCCTGTTCGGCTGGCGCAGCTTCTTCTTGCTCGACCGGTTCAGCTTCCTCTTGCTCGGCTGATTCAGCTGCTTCTGGCTCAGCGGCTTCTTGCTCGACTGGTTCAGCCGGTTGGACTGGCTCAGCCGCCGCTTTCTTGCGTCGGCGCTTGGGTTTGTCGCCGGTGAGGGCGTCGTCGCGCACCCGGCCCTCCTCGCCCTTCCAGCGGGCCAATACTCCTTGGCTGTGGAAGAGGTCGGCGACGGTCTCGCTCATCTGCGCACCTTTGTTGAGCCACTCTATGGCCCGCTCTTCGTCGATTTTGACGCTGGCGTGCATGGGATCGTAGAAGCCCACCTCTGCGAGGGCGCGGCCGTTGCGGGCGACGCTGACGTGGGCGGCGACGATCCGGTAGTAAGGCTGTTTGCGTTTGCCTATTCTCTTAAGGCGAAGTTTGACCAATGCTATTCTCCTTGGCGAAGGATGCCTAGCCCACGAGGGGCATTCTCATTTTCAAGCGGCCGCCTTTGGCGCGGCCCATCTGCCGGATCATTTTCTGCATCATGTGAAATTGTTTGACTAGTTGGTTCACCTCTTGGATTGTCGTGCCGCTGCCGCGGGCGATGCGCTTGCGGCGGCTGCCGTTGAGAATCTTGGGTTGGACTCGCTCTTGGCGGGTTATGGAGTTGATGATGGCCTCGACTTGGGTGAATGCGCTGTCGTCAAGCTGCATGTTCTTGGCGGCTTTGCCGCCTCCGGGAATCATGCCCATGAGCTGGTCCAGAGGCCCCATGCGACGCACGGCTTGCAACTGCGAGAGAAAATCCTCAAAAGTGAAAGAGGCCCGGCGAAACTTTTCTTCTAGCTCTTTGGCCGTGTCGCGCTCCATGGCTTGCTCGGCCTTTTCTACCAGCGAGACAATGTCGCCCATGCCGAGGATGCGCGAGGCCATGCGGTCGGGGTGAAAAGACTCTAGATCTTCGATTTTCTCGCCGGTGCCGACGAATTTGATCGGCTGGCCCGTGACGGCGCGGACCGACAGTGCTGCTCCGCCGCGGGCGTCGCTATCGAGCTTGGTCAGGGCACAGCCGGTAAACGCGAGGCGCTGGTTAAAGCGGGAGGCGGTCTCTACGGCGTCTTGGCCCAGCATGCTGTCGGCGACAAAGAGGATCTCGTGCGGCTCGACGGCCTGCTGGATGCGATCTAGTTCGTCCATCATCTCTTCGTCGATACTGAGGCGGCCCGC
>JAPOYQ010000418.1 GCA_026706505.1 Gemmatimonadota bacterium | reverse complement strand
GGGGGCTAAGGGCATGGTGGCCGCGGCTTACTCCCTCATCTGGGTCGGCGAATTGCTGGTCTTTATGATGGCACCCCTATCCAACGGCCTGCGCCTGACCAGCGAGACCACGGGCAACCGGCGTCGGCTCCTGTGGGGCATTGTCGGAGCCATGTTCATCACCCTAGCCGTCTCCATCTACTACACCCTCCACCTGGCCTATGACTATGGCGGGGTCAATCTCCACAACCAGTTCTTCGGCCAGAGCTTCCCGAGCTATCCCTCCCGATTCGCCCTGCGCAAATTGAGCGAGCCTTCCGAAGTCAGCATCGATGGCTGGCTCTGGACCTTGAGCGGCGGCCTGGTCATGGCCCTCCTCATGATCGCCCGCCAGCGCCTGATGTGGTGGCCCTTCCACCCGCTGGGTTTTGCCGTCAGCGCCGGGTGGACCATGCTCTACATTTGGTTCTCCGTCTTTTTGGCCTGGCTGATCAAACTCGTCATCCTGCGCTACGGCGGCGTTGGTCTATACCACAAAATCCGCCCCTTTTTTCTCGGCCTAATCGCTGGTCAATTCGCCACCGGAGGTCTGTGGCTGGTCATCGACGCGCTTACCGGCACAGTGGGCAATGTCATTCCGGTGATGTACTGACCGTTCCTCGGCCTCCTGAAAATAACGCCTTTTTTATTTTTCTGATGGCGTCTGATCGTTGGCGTCGATCTTACTGAATCTCCACTCGCGCTCGACGATCAATCGAGCACCGCGTCGAAACGTCACATAGGACCAGGCCCAATTCAGCACGACGAATAGCCGGTTCTTGAAGCCGACGAGAAAGTAGATGTGCACCACCAACCAGGTGAGCCACGCAAACCAACCGGAGAATCGCAGCTTGCCGATTTCGACAATGGCGCGGCTGCGGCCGATTGTCGCCATCTGGCCCCTGTCGAAAAAGCGAAAGGTTTCGCGCGGTTTGCCTGCAAGGTCGCGGAGGATCGCCCTAGCCACAAAACGGCCTTGTTGCATTGCCACTGGTGCTGTGCCCGGAAGCGGCTTGCCGGTCTGGTGGGTGAAACTTGCCTGATCGCCGGCGACAAACGCGTTTGGGTGTCCGTCAATGCTCAGATCTTTGTCGACGACTGCGCGGCCCTGCTCGTCTACCTGCAAACCATCGCGCCGGGCGAATTCAACTCCGCGTACTCCGGCTGCCCAGAGTATGGTTGAGGCGTGGATTCGCTTCGCGCCCACTTCAACGCCGCCCTCGTCAATTCTGGTCACAAGACTGTTCGGCCAGACTTGCACACCGAGTTTTTCCAAGTCTCGCGTCGCGCGGCTCGCCTGTTTCTCGCTGAACGATGGGAGGATTCGCGGGCCGGATTCAATGAGAATGACCCGCGTGAGTTTGGTGTCGATCTTGCGAAAGTCCCTGGCGAGCGTGAAACGACTCATTTCGCCGATAGCGCCCGCCAACTCAACTCCGGTAGGCCCGCCACCGATGACGACAAACGTCAACAACTGTCGGCGTCTTGCGGAATCGTCAACTCGTTCCGCCGCTTCAAAAGAACTGAGTAGCCGACGGCGAATCTCGGTTGCTTGCGGCACAGTTTTCAGGCTAGGGGCGTACTCTTCCCAGTTCGCATGACCGAAGTAAGTCGGAATCGCCCCACAGCAAAGCAGCAAATAGTCGAACTCGAGCTGACCAAAATCCGCCGAGACGGTCTGGGCCTGCAAATCGACACTCTGAATCCTTCCCTGCAGCACGGAGACGTTCTCGTAGCGCGCGAGTAGACTGCGGATGGGTGCGGCAATATCGGCCGGAGACAAACCGGCCATTGCCACTTGGTAGAGCAGAGGTTGGAACAAATGATAGTTCTGTCGATCGACAAGTGTAACGCGGACATCAGGAGCGCCGCCAAGCTTCTTAGCCGCATTCAAACCGGCAAAACCTCCTCCTACAATGACGACGTGTTTCATTTCTATGACACTGCGCTGTTTTTGGTGTGTACTGGAACGCGCTTTTGCAACTCAACTTCCGATTCCATTAAGGCCCTCCCTCAATCCACGTCGGCTCAAACCGAGCTAGGCGCAAACAGCCGTAGCGTTCGGCCTCGTATAGACACAAAACCCGCCCGTCGGGAGCCACGGCCAAATCGGAGTACGCCGCCGCACCCGGCTCAAGCACCCGCGCTACGGGCCAACTGTGCCCTTGGTCTTCGCTCAACCGCAAAGTCAACTCAGCGCGCTCGTCGGGCTTGCCCGGATGCGCCATGAGAATGCGTCCATCGTCGAGGCGCACAATGCTGCCCTGGCAAGAAGGTTCGGGCAAGGCCGGCTCGTAGGCGACCGCAGACCAAGTTGCGCCGCCATCGCGGCTGCGCGACCAGCCCCGGCAGTGGCGTTCGTTGCGACTGCGCAGCGTCATGTACAGAGAGCCATCGGCCATTTCCACGGCCTCGCATTCGTCCGACGCATCGTGTGTCAACTTGGCTCCAACCTGCCAAGTGTAGCCACCGTCATCGCTGTAAAAAGCAATGGAGGACTGCACTTGGCCCCAAGTGGCCGGCGGCTGACGCCAAGTAGCCGGACCAGGACTTTCATCGACCCAAGAGGGCACGAGCAAGCGGCCGCTCTGCAGTTGAATGCCATGGCCGGGTCCGGTGCCGAGGTAGGTCCACGAAGAAGCCTTCACCTGAGAGGTAATCTCCACGGGGTCAGTCCAGGTGCGCCCGCTGTCCATGCTGCGACTGACAAAGACCTCTTGGTTGTCTTTGCAAAATGGCAGCAACACGGTGCGGCGATCGTGGTCAACCACGGGACAGGGATTGCCGCAGGTGCGCTCGCCATCGGCGACGATCCGTTGGCGAGATTCCCAAGTGCGCCCGCAGTCCGTGCTGCGGCGCAGTAGAATATCGATTTGATCGTCGTCGCGACCAGTGTGGCGACGCGCTTCGCAAAAGGCCAGCACCGAACCGTCTGGCGCTACGGCCAACGCGGGGATGCGGTAGGTGTGATAGCCTTCTTGGCCGGAGATGAATAGATCTTGTACCTGCACGATTCTCTCCTGTGGAAAAGGACTTCAGCCGCGCACGAGCCCATGCGCACCGTAGCCAATCAGGTAGCGCACGGTCGGCGATAGGGCGCGCGCCTTGTGCGGCGCAATGCTGTTGTGGAAATCGTTGAAGGGCTTGACCCACGAGCGGCTGTAATAACACAGCACGGCGCGGCGGGGAGCTTGGGTCTGGTTGGGACCGGAGCGATGCCACGTGTTGGACAACCACATCGCCACCGAGCCGGCCGGTCCAGTGAGAGCGACCTCGTCTGCCAAGGGCCCGCCTCCCCAAGGAGGTTTGCGCCGCCAGCGGTGACTGCCCGGCACCACGCGGGTAGCCCCGTTGTCGGGCGTGAAATCGTCGAGCATCCACGCGTTTTGGGTCGTCAGGGGAAAGTCGGGCAACGGCTCGGGAAGTTGGCCCAGCGGCACATCGACGTGCCAAGCCCCGCCGTCGTCAGTGCCAGGGCCGATGCTAGTGGCGCTGCAATCGGACAACACACAATCAGCCCCCAATACAGCCCGCGTCAGACCCAGGATCGCGGGATGTTCAACTAAGGCCGGAGCGGCCTCGCACTTGTCGAGCAAATTCCACAGCCGCTGCGAGCGCTCGCCGTCGAACAAGGTCGGCAAGTGCAGGAAGAGCTTTTGCACTTGGTCTGGCTCAACCGGCCAAGGAGTGTCGAGTTGGGCAGCCCGCGTATGGCGAATGCGCCGCATGAGGCGGGCCTGTTCCGCGGAGCTGACCGCGTAGTTGGCCGCCAGAAAGGCTTCAATAGCTTCGTCGTCCGGCATTGGGGTTCCGTCGCCGGGATCGAAGGGTGCAGCGCGTTCAGCGGCCAAAGCAGCATCGACTTGGTTCCGCAGCGTTGCGAGGCACTCCCCGTCCAGCACGCTGGGCAGAATCGCATAGCCGTGCTCCTGCAAGTGGTCGAGGGCGGTGCGGTGCTGCGATTCGTCGAGAGCTAGTGGGTCCACAATCAATTCTCCACAGTTGCGTGAGGACGTGCTTTAGCGATGGGATTTTGCGCGCTGTCTAGGTGAGTTTCTCCAGCACGTGTTCCTCGTAGTACTCCGAGGAAAAACCAGCCTCGGCGTAGGCTTGGGTAGCCGCGGACCACTGGCTGTAAAAGGTGCGTTGCTCGGGATTGGGATGTTCGGCCAAGCGCTGAGGGAGGAGCACCCAATTGGTCAGAGGTTGGCTGGCGGCGCGGCTGTAGTAGTGGTGCAAGGTGCGCCGGGCGCGGGCGCGTTGTCCGGGCAAGCGCGTGTGAAAAATGGCAATGTCGTACAGGACCAAAGTGCCGGCCGGACCGCGGATGGGCACTTCTTCATAATCCGGCCCTAATTGAGCGCGGGTCTCCTCCAACGTCTCGTAAGGACCACTGTTGGGCACGACGCAAAAGCAGGGGTCGCTAGCTCCCACGTCGCTCAAGTAGTGGATGGCGCAGACATAAGTGCATTCGTAGGGGCGCTCAGGCTCGGTCTCGGTGGTGGGTTGGTAGGGCCGGTCGCGATGGAAGTGCATCTCGCCGTCGCCCTTGCCAGCGGGCACGTCGCGAAAATCGAATTGGGCAAAGCGGGGTTGGGGTGCCATGATGGTCCGCACTATATCATAGGAGATCGCCGGCTGGATAAAGCAATCCAACTCGGGATGGTGAACCAAAATTTGCCCGTGCGAAAAGACGCCCAAGCGGTCGGGGCCCCATTCGCGGGGGATTTCCTCTTTGGAGCGATCGACAAAGGGGTGGAGGGTGCGGAGGTCGGCGGGAGGCAGGGCGTCGGCAACTATGGCATACTTATGCTGCTGAAAAAAAGCGAGTATGTCTTCCTTGTTGTCGGGGGCGAAAATGGGAGACTGTGACATGATGAATTTCCTCATACGGTTTTTCTGTGGGCTTCACCTACGCAGATACGGTCTTGATATACGCTCCGTTTCTATAGAGTCTCTCCTGGGCCTTTTTCCCGGTTGGGTCAAATTCGATCCACTTTCCGCTTCCCATGGCAAAAGTGCCTTCCCCTCTTAGTTGTCCGTTCTCGTCCACATAAGTCCACTTCCCGTCAAACAGCCCATTTTTATAGTTTATCTCTTCCTTTACTTTTCCATCTCTGTAATACTCGACCCATCTTCCCTCGCTTTTATCATTTTCAAAGCAGCCCTCGTAGCGCAGCTCACCGCTAGCGAAATATCCGACCCATTTACCGTGCTTTTTCCCGTTTTTGTATTCCCCTTTGTATTCTACCCCACCATCGCCGTAATAGACGACCCATTGTCCGTCCTCATGGCCGTTGTCGTATGTGCCTTCTTTGCGTATCTTCCCGCTTTCGTAATACTCGATCTTCTTTCCGTGCAGTTTTCCATCTTTCATGAGTTCAGCTCCTCCTTGCCAAATCGAAAAATAGCTCTGTTCTATCGAATCGACAATCAGCTGGCGTTGGGAGGTTATTAGTGATCATCGACGCTCATACCCATTTCTACGATCCCCATCGCCCGCAGGGAGTGCCTTGGCCCAATAAAGAGGATGGGCAACCGATCCACCTCACCCATGCTACCCGAACCCGCTAAATCCCCGTTCACCTTCAAAGGCATCGTCGTCGGGGCCATCTTCTCACTGCTGGTCAGCCTCTGCGCGCCCTTTGTTGTCTTTATGCTTCAGGCCTCCTCCATGGGTATCAACAGTTCGTCGCCCGGGGCCATCTTTTTCTTTTTCGTGCTCACCCTCTTCGTCAACGTCGTCCTCGGGCTGATTAAGCGTCAGTTTGCCCTAGGCCGGGCCGACCTCATCCTCGTTTACTCCATGCTGCTGATGGCGGTAACCCTGCCGACCTACAACTTCCTTAACTATCTGATCGGCATGATTTCTGGCCCCTACTACATGGCCTCGCCGGAGAACAATTTCGCCGAAGTTTATCTGCCTTATATCCCGGACTGGATGGTACCCCAAGATGAACAGGCCATTTTTGCACTCTACGAGGGATTGCCAAGCGGCCAATCCATACCCTGGGCCGCGTGGATCGAACCCCTGTCGCACTGGTTTGCTTTCTTTTTGTGCTTGAGCTTTATGATGATATGCATGGCCACTATTCTACATCGTCAGTGGTCGGTCCACGAGCGTCTCAGTTATCCTATGACGCAACTGCCTCTGCAGATGATCGAAGGCACAAGTCCGGGGCAGGTAGCACCCTTTTTTAAAAAAAAACTGATGTGGCTCGGCTTTGCCGTGCCTTTCATTCTATTCAGTTTTTCGGGATTAAACCACTACCTGCCAGTCGTGCCCGAATTTCCCTTTTACATCGCCTGGATTCACTGGTTTCGCGATATCAACACTTGGGGAGAAGGCTTGGCGCTTAGTTACGCCTGGCTCGGGTTTTTCTACCTAGTTGATCTGAATATTTCCCTCAGCATCTGGTTCTTTTTTTTAATAGGCAAGTTCCAAGATGGACTCTTCCGCACCTTGGGCATTCACAGCACCGAGCAGTTGAGTCAGTACGAGTACTCCCAGTTGGCAGATCTGACCCATCAGGCCGTGGGCGCTAGCATAGTCTTTGTACTCTTTGGATTGTGGACGGCTAGGCACCACTTGCGGGATGTGGTAGCCACGGCCTGGCGGCCGACCAGTGGCGTCGATGACAGCGAGGAGTTAATGTCCTACCGCCTCGCTTTTTTTGGCCTGATCGCCAGTTTGCTCTTCGTCTGTTTCTGGCTGTGGCGCTCGGGGCTTCCCCCCGTCGTCATTCCCGTTTTTCTCTTTATTTGCCTGATCTACTACATTCTCATCACCCGAGTCGTCTCGGCCGGTGGCGTACCCACAGCTCGGCCCCCGCTAGTGGCACCTTATTTCATCATCTCTGGACTAGGCACTTCGATTCTGGGCGCCAAAGGCATGGTAGCCCTGTGCTTCACTATGGTGTGGCAGGCGGAAATGCGCCTCTTCCCCATGCTCGCCTGCGCCAACGCGCTCAAGCTGGCCGAATCGATCCGCGGCTCGAAGAGGCGCCTTTTGCTAGCCCTGCTACTGGCTCTGGTGTGCAGTATGATCGGCGGAACGATGATGAATTTGCACTTAGGGTACACCTATGGCGGCATCAACCTAGGGTCCTATGCCGGCTTTGGCGGCAACTGGGACCTGTGGTTATCGCTGGTGCACAATCCTCGGGAGGTGGATGTGCGCGGTTGGATCTTCACCGGCGGTGGTGCCGCCTTTGAGGCTTTTCTGATGGTCGCCCAGAAGCGCTGGTACTGGTGGCCGTTCCACCCTTTGGGTTTTCCTTTGGCCATTGGCTGGCTCACCAGCGAGATATGGTTTGCCGCCATGCTCGCCTATCTGTGCAAATTGACGATTCTGCACTTTGGCGGTCCCAAGCTCTACCGCATTTTAAAGCCCTTTTTCTTGGGCTTGATCTTAGGCGAAGTCTCCGTCGCCGCCTTCTGGGCCATCATCGATACGCTGCTGGGCGGGAGCGGCAATGTCATAACCTACATGTGAATGGGTCAAATGCCGACTTCGATTGGGCGATAGGGTTCACCGCCTTCAAGTCGCCGCTCCCAATCACTCACTCCGGGCTCTGGGACGCCGAAGAGCTGGCGTCGATTGTGGGACTGGGTAATCCGCTGCTGAATGGACGCAGGCAAATCCCGGTAGTCGTACTGCGTCTTCATCCACGAGCGGACGTACGAGTACTCGAGCACTTTGCGGTCGCTGTTGCTGCGGTTGTGAAAGCGGGCGTGCCAGCAGTAGCCGTTGAAGAGCACTGCGTCGCCGGCTTTAGCCGTTAGCTTGGCGTGATGTGGCATATCCTCGTGATCCTCAATGTCGGGCAAGGGATGTCCCATCTCAAAGCGATGGCTGCCAGGAACGATGGCGAAGGTGGCACCGTTTTCGGGGACGTCCACCAGATAGGTGAAGACTTTGGTCATGATCAGCGAGTCCGGCAAATACACGCCCTTTATGTCGCAAAGATCGCAGTGCCAGCCGCCGCCCGATTCAGTGTTGGCTTTCCTGACGCCTCCATGGGCATAGCGCAGTTGCACATCCTCCCCTATCACCGCTCGCACGACGGGGAAGATGGCGGGGTGATCCACCATATCGACGAATACCTCGTCCTGCTGGAGCAGGTCGTAAAGCGAATCATTCTTTG
>JAPOYQ010000184.1 GCA_026706505.1 Gemmatimonadota bacterium | reverse complement strand
GGTCGATGTCGATCCGCGCACTTGGAAGCCGGGGGCATCCCACGTGCTTTCCGCCGTGATTCCGCTATCCTCCACTATGGCGCTGGGCGAGTATACCGCGTACTTGCACTTGCCCGATCCCAGTCCCAGGCTCGTTGGCGACCCACGCTACGCATATCGAATCGCCAACGAGGGGGTTTGGGACGAGGAACGCGGCTATAACGAACTGGCCAGAGGCATTGTCATCCAAGCTACGGAATGAGGAAACCGGCCGCGCCTACGCGTTAGGCCGGTAGGCGGCCATTGAGAAGACCCCGCGACCAGCAAAAACCAACCTTTAGTTCAGGAATAGGCCAGTCAATGAATCAACCCAACATCGTCTTCATCCTCAGCGACGACCAAGGCCCTTGGGCAGCCGGCTGTTACGGCAACGCGGAAATCCGCACTCCAGCAATCGACCGCATCGCCCAGACCGGCATGCGCTTTGACAATTTCTTCGTCGCCACGCCGGTCTGTTCGCCCAGCCGCGCGACCTTTTTGACCGGGCGAATTCCCTCGCAGCACGGGGTCCACGACTGGATCAGAGAGGGCAACGTCGGCGAGTCCGCAGCCGCTTATCTCGCAGGCGAGGTGGCTTATACCGACATCCTCGCTGACAATGGCTGGATCTGCGGCTTGAGCGGCAAGTGGCACCTCGGGCACAGCCAACTCGTGCAGCACGGTTTTTCGCATTGGTACGTGCATCAGCAGGGCGGCGGGCCGTACAACGACGCACCCATGATCCGCGACGGCGAGCTGATCACCGAGCCGGGCTACGTGACCACGGCGATCACCAACGACGCGCTGGCGTTTATCGATCGGCACGCCGATGGCGATGCGCCCTTTTACCTAGGCATCCACTACACCGCGCCGCACAGCCCGTGGACTGGTCACCCGCAGGCAATCGTCGATTCCTACGACAACTGCGCGTTCGACTCCTGTCCGCAGGAAGCGATCCACCCTTGGGCGGTAGGACACGCGCTGAGCGAAAATTGTCTGGGCAACAGCGAGATGCTCAAGGGCTATTTCGCGGCGGTGACGGCCATGGACCGCGACATCGGACGGATCCTTGATAAGCTAGAGGAACGGGGACTGCGCGAGAATACGTTAGTAGTCTTCACCAGCGACAATGGCTTTAGCTGCGGCCACCACGGTTTCTGGGGTAAGGGCAACGGCACCTATCCGCCAAACATGTACGAGAATTCGATCAAGGTGCCCTTCGTCGTCAGCCACCCCGGCCGCATCCCTGCGGAGAGCGTCCAAGCGGGCATGGTCAGTGCCTACGACTTTATGCCGACCTTGCTCGACTATCTAGGACTGCCGCTGCCCGAGGGCCGCGACTTGCCCGGACAGAGCACGCTGCCCCTGTTGTTGGGAGAAAACGACACCGGTCGGCAGGAAGTCGTCATCTACGACGAGTACGGAGCGACGCGGATGATGCGTACCGAAACGTGGAAATACGTCCACCGCTATCCAGATGGGCCGTGCGAACTCTACGACCTAGCCAACGATCCGGACGAGCGCGCCAATCTGGCGGACGATCCCAGCCAAGCCGCGCGGATCGACGACCTAAAGAAGCGGCTGGAGGCGTGGTACGAACGCTACGTGGTGCCCGAGCGCGATGGCCGCAATTTCGCGGTGACGGGCACGGGTCAACTCAGGCCGGTGGGCGGCCAGTGGGAAGACTCTGCGATCAGCAAGAACCAACCTTTCGCGCAGGAGTAACCAGTGGCAATGGGTGGAGGGCGCGTAGCCGACTTGTCCAGTAATCCCCGACTATCGCCAGCTCGCCCCGGTCAGCCGACGCTGGGCGAAAGCCTGATTTAGGGCAACACACTTCGCGCCGGCACAAACCCCAACTCCGCTTCAATCCGCGCAATATCGTACACCGGATCCCGCTCGTGTCCCACCCGCTCGTAATGCGCCATGTCGATCTTCTCCACATCGGCCCCATACCAAATCCGCATCAACTCCGGCACCGTACAGGCCACACAGGCCTGCGTCCCCACTGCGTTCAAAATCCGCACCCCCGCCTTGTGCGCGCTCTCCGCCGCCAGCCGGAAGCACCGCACCGCATCGCTCAAATACATACACGAAATCGCCCCCATCCCCCACGGTCCCACTGGCCCCAGTTGCCGTGGCGCAGGCACTCGGTCCTCGGGCCAAATCGAAGCCAGCCTAATATTGATGAAGTCTAGGTCCTCCCGCTGCCGCGCCAGATAGCGGGTCGTCTCCTCCATCATGTATTTGGAAAAACCGTAGCCGTCGCGGTCCAGACATGGATGCTCATCCGGCATCGGCAGTTCGAGCGGCCGAAAATGCACCGACTGCATCCCGACCGCGGCAATCGACGAGGCCAATGCGAATTTGCTGCAACCCCGATCAATCAGATAGCGCAACAGGCCGTAAGTCCCCATGACATTGACCCGCATCAGATCCGCTTCGGCACCCGCGCCCGTCACCGCCCCCAGATGGACCAGCGCGTCAAAGTCCCACCGATCCAACCGATGCAGATCCTCCACCCGCGTAAAATCTCCAACCACCACTACCACCCCCGCAACCTCCGTCGGCTGGCGCGACAAACAGACTACCTCGTGCTCCGCGGCCATATCCGCGGCCAACGCCCGACCGATAAAACCGCTAGTTCCCGTAATCAATACGCGCATCTCAACCTCCCGGCGGAGCGATCCGTTCCAGTACCAAACCTTCGGGACGCACAAAGTCCTTGTAGCGGACCAGGATTTCCGCCCCGTTAATGCTGCGGACAAAACCCGCTCGCGCCTCCAGTTTCTTCACCTCGATCTCGACCCGATTGGCCCCGCGCCTTACTTCCTCCGGTGCCAAGCGAAAGCGGAACCAGTGCGCTGAAAAACCCAACGGGGCCTGCACCGCCATATTTCCGGCGAGCTGAACGGGAATAGTCAGCGCGCGCTCGTCGCTGATTTCGGCTTCGGCGCGAGACAAGACCCGGCCGTTAAAGCGCATTTCGATCTCGTCTTCAATGCAAAAAAAGGAAAAGCGCAGCGTCAAAATGGCCGGACGCATCTCCCCGTCGCTCCGGGCGCTCTCCACATCGTCGGCCACCCAAATGTCGAGCGCGACCGTCTCGCCCTCCAAGAGCTGTTCCGGCACTTGGCGCTCCGGCGTAGAAGTCTCTTCCCCAATGACTCCTTCGCGCGGCTGCAATAAGTAGCGCTTGTCGCTCCGAGCGTGTACCTGCGGATAGGCCACCTCGCGCAGGATCTGGTACTCGCGCTCGGCCAAGGGCCAAGGCATGTAGCCCAAATACATCCCAGCGTAGCCCTGCCAAGCGAGGGTCTGGCTGAGGGCGCGGTACATCTCAATGCTCGGCAACCCCACCCGCTCGTCGTAGATCCGGCGCGGCGGCCGATAATACGCGGCAGCACCCGCATTCTCAGCCACCTCGGCCATCCACGGTGCCTGAATGCCCGGGTCAACCAGCACGTTCTCATCCTGACCGACGACCCAGTCGAGGCTGCCGGCCCGCAGCCACGCCTCCACGTCCAGCCCCACCGCGAGGTTGTCTTCCTCTTTTAGATGCACCCGCGCCATAAGCGGAATTTTGCGGCCCTGCCGCGCGCCGATTTCCTCGGCCAACGCCCGCACCTTGGCCACAAACTCGGTCATCAACGGCGCGTTTTCCTGGATCTCATCCTTTTTGAAATAGAAGTTGTCAAAGCAAAAATCCAGTTCCAGTCCATCGGGCTGGTAGCCTTCCAGCATTTCGCCGATAAGGGCCAGCTTGTACTCCTGCACGGCCTCTTGCGCGTAGTCGTAACACCACTCGGCCCGGCCCGCGTCGCCAATGCACACCGCAGCCCCATACTGTTCCTTGAGCCGCCCGAAGCGCTCGCGTCCCGGACTGGTAGAGTCCTGGAGCTTGAGGCTGGGAAATACCTTCATCCCAGTCTCCCGGCCGCGCTCAACAACGGCTCGTACCTGGTCGGTGCCCAGTTCCTTGGCTACCTCGACCATCCGCATGATCCGCCAGTCGATGTAGTTTTCCCACACCTCCTTTCCCTGCCCCACCACGCGGCCGATCTCGCTCTGGTGGAAGAAGACGTCGCTATAACCCAATCCCAAAACCAGCAGATCCACACCCGTGCCCAACACCTCATCTACTGGCCAGTTCAGGAGGTGGCGGCTGGCCGGTGGTTCGAGTCGCTTGGCGTGGAAGTGGTGCGCGTCGTTGTAGTGAATCAAACGGGGTCGGTCCATAGTTAAGCTCCTATTTCGTGGCCCATCGGCCTTTTAGTCCTTCTTCTGGGACAAAACCTGATCCATGTATTTTTCGCGGCCGTAGATCGGCTTTTTGTTGTACATCCGCCCGGGTCGGGGGACCATGCGCAAGCTGCGGTCGGCCAGCGGCAGTGCCACGGGCACACACCCCTGTCGGTGCGACTCGCGCACCGCGATGGCCATTTCGAGGACCTTGACGCCGTTCTCGCCGCTGCCCGGCGGATCTTCGCCCCGCTCCAGCGCGTCGATAATGGCCTTGCAACTAGCCCTGTTGCGATCCCCAAGACAGCGCCAGCCCTCGGCGTCGTACCCGCGCTCTTCGCCGTAAACGCCGTAAATCGGCCCTTCCGGCAAGACGCCCTCAATCTTTTCCAACTTCTCCCAGCTCGCCCCATCGCCTTCGACGTACCGGTACAAGCCTGCGAGATTGTCGTCTGAGTAGAAAACTCCGTCCTCACAGACCACCTCGTAGCCGCGGCCCCGCGCATCCTTGTCGCGGTAGATAAACGACTCGATTCCATTGGCGAAACGCACGTACCCAGCCCCACCTTGGTCGTGTTCGCTCAAAGGATCGTCGCTGACCCAGCCCGACACCCACGCCACCTCGTCGCATTCAGCAAAATGGCGCATCAGCGTAAAGCGCTGACAGCCGCCACCCGACATCTCCGTGCCCGACCCACCGAGCAACGTGATGCGCTTGACCGCCCCCAACTCACCCGCACCAATGAACTTTAGGGCCTTTTGGTAGGCCGGCAGATTGACGTCCAAGTCGCCCGCGCCAAAGGGAATGCGCCGGCTCTTGCACTCGGCGACCATGCGATCGGCTTCTTCCAATGAGGCCGCGATTGGCTTTTCGCAGAGGATGGCCTTGACCCCGGCTTGCGCGCAGGCGATGACGACCTCTGGGTTGACGCCGACCGGCAAAATCGGCGCGGCAATGTCGAGCGCCTCTTTCTCTAGCATCTGGCGATAATCGGCATAACCGGGCACGCCCGTGCGCTTTTGAAACAACGCCAAATTCTCCGGATCTCCATCGGCCACGGCCACCAACTCCGTGCGCTCGTCGAGCATATAGGCGCGCGCGTGCTGCGTGCCCTTGCGCCCAGCCCCGATCAACCCCACGCGATATTTAGCCATCGTCGGAACCCTCCTTGAACTTGAACGATCAAGATACGGATCGTCCTGTTTCTACTATTCTGCGTCCATCTGCGGATCTCGTCAGCCACTCCGTCCCGCCCGCACCCACAGCAACCCTAGCACCACCGCCACCGCCATCAAAAAGGGCACAGCCAAGTAATTGAGCCGGTCCCAACCCAACATACCCTCCAAAGGTGCCGCCCCAAAACTGGTCAACACGATCAGGCCAAAAACCAGAAAGTCATTGCAGGATTGCACCCGCGCCTTTTCCTCGGGCCGGTGCGTCATCGCCAACAGCGAAGTGGACCCTACGAAAAGAAAATTCCACCCCACGCCCAATAGCGCCAACCCAATCGTGTAGTGATAGAGCCCAATACCGCTCAAATTGACCGCGATCGAGCACCCGAGCAACGCGAGGCCGGCGAACATGATCCGGTGCTCGCCCCAACGCGAGATCAGGTGCCCAGTAAAAAAAGACGGCACGTACATGCCCAACACATGCCACTGAATCACCCAGGCTGTATCGGCAAAGGAATGCAAATGCCGCTTCATCGCCAGCGGCGTGGCATTCATCAACAGCGACATCAGACCCCAAGCGGCCACCGCCCCAATCACCGCCAGCGCGAAATCCGCCTGCCGCGCGATCTCCCTGAGCGAACGCCCACCCGCCCGCTGCTCCTCGGCGCTAGACGCGGGAAAGGAGACAAAGCAGAGCACCGGCAAAACCAGCGCATGAACGGCGGCAATCCCCAAAAAAGAACCAGCAAATAAATAATCGGGGAACCACTCCCGCGACCACGCCGCCAGATTGGATCCCGATACCGCGGCCACAACGCCTCCGGCCATTACCAGCGAAATGGCGCGACTGCGAAAATCCTCGGCCACCACCTCGCCAGCGGCAAAGCGATAATAGGTAGCAAAACCGTTGACCGCACCAATGCCCAACCCACCCAGACAAAGCAGCGCGAAATCGCCCTGGTACACGGCCAGACACCCCACCGCGCCCCCGACGACGCCCAACACAGCACCCAAGGCAAAACCTATCTTGCGGCCCCGCCGCTGCATTAGCTGCGCCGCGGGCACCGTCATTATCATCGTGGCCACCGGCGCCAGGGCCAGCGGCAGGGTTGCCAGCGCGGGATTCGGCGTCAAACGCTGGCCAATGAGCGCCATGCTCGACAGCATGACGAGACTGGCGGTGCGCGAGAGAGCCTCGCACAAAAAGAGCAGCGAAAGATTTTTCACGCTAGCTAGGCCGGTCGGTCCGGTCGGTCCGGTCGTTTATTATTTTTCCCGTTGTGTCCGCACCGCCGCGGCCAATTCCTCCAACACCTCCACCGTATCTTCCCACCCAATACAGGCATCCGTAATGCTCTGCCCATAAACCAACTCACTACCCGCCTGCTGTTTCTGGTTGCCCTCGATTAAGTGACTTTCCAGCATCACCCCGAAAACATCCTGCGCTCCCTCCGCCACCTGTGCGGCGATCGCACGTGCAACCGCCGGCTGGCGCTTGTGGTCCTTGGCGCTGTTGCCGTGGCTGCAATCGATCATCACCCGGTGCGGCAAATCCACCTCCTTGAGCTGGGCCGCAGCCGCACCGACGCTGGCGTGATCGTAGTTGGTCCCGTCGCTGCCGCCGCGCAAAATCAAATGACAGCTCGCATTGCCCGCAGTCCCGACAATCGCCGCAATGCCCTGCTTGGTCACCGAGAGAAAGTGATGCGGGTGACGGGCCGCGCCGATGGCGTCGAGGGCGATCTGCACATTGCCCGCGGTCCCATTCTTAAAGCCAACAGGCATCGACAGGCCCGAAGCCAGTTCGCGGTGAACCTGACTTTCAGTAGTGCGAGCACCAATGGCCCCCCAAGCAATCAAGTCGGCGATAAACTGCGGCGTGATGGTATCGAGGAATTCGGAAGCGGCCGGCAGACCCATATCCCCCAACTGCACCAGCAAGCCGCGCGCGGCGCGCAAGCCGCTGTTGATATCGAAGCTGTCGTCCAAATGCGGGTCGTTGATCAACCCCTTCCAGCCGACGGTCGTGCGCGGCTTCTCAAAATACACGCGCATCACCACGTACAACTCGTCGCTTAGGGACTCAGCTTTTTCCCTGAGCCGGTCTGCGTATTCAAGCGCAGCTTGGGGATCGTGGATCGAACACGGCCCGACCACCACCACTAGCCGGTCGTCCTCTCCGGCCAGTATGGAGTCCAATGCACGCCGGGCCGCAGCCACGGTGTGGGAGGCCTTTTCCGTAATGGGCAATTCTTCCATTAGAATCGCCGGTGGGATCAAGGGTTTGAGTTGGTCAATGCGCAGATCGTCAGTTGATTCGAACAAGTCTTTCTACTCCTTTAGTAGCGGTTGTAAATTCTTATCGTCTAAACACTATTCACTCGCCACCCGGAACCCAACCCAAAGCCGCAAAATTCCTGCCAGTGAGACTGCGCATAAAGCGCGCCCGCTCGCGCGCTTCCTCTAGCTCCTCGCGCAAATCCTCCGGCCGATGCGCCTTGCCCTGACGCACGGTCAATACCGGCTCAATTTTGCGATCGCCCTGCTCGCGCCGGCCGCGCACATCCTGGAACTCAAACGTCCCCTCCAACACTTCAAACGCCGCCAGATCCGCCACCGTACCCTCCCGCAGAGTACCCAACTCCTCGCCGCGCCCGATAGCGTCAGCCGCCGCGGCCGTGCTCTGCTGCACGACGCGTTCGAGCGGCACTCCTAGGTTGAGCAGCTTCGACGCGGTCTCCGGCA
>JAPOYQ010000078.1 GCA_026706505.1 Gemmatimonadota bacterium | reverse complement strand
CCGGTCTTCCTGCTCTCGGAGGGTTTTCTGGCCAACAGCGCGGAGCCGTGGAAGTCGTCGGCGCATCTTGGAGACCTTGCTGAGCGAGTTTCGCGTCGGCGAGCAGACGATCCTAATCTCGACCCACCTCGTCAGCGAGGTGGAAGAACTGATAGAAGAGGTGGCCTTCTTGCGCCACGGCGAAATCGCAGTCAGCGGCAACATCGAAGAATTGAGACAAAATCGCGGCATGTCGCTCAGCGACATTTTCGAGGAGGTGGTAGCATGAATACTTGGAAGACGCTGTACATAAAGGAAATAAAGGACAACCGCACCCTGTTCATCTTGCTGCCATTGGTGACAGTCTTTCTCGAACTCGTTGCGGTGCTGTCTTTCGACGATTCGCAGGTCCCCTCGCTCCACGCCCTGTGGAGCTTGGTTCCCTATGCGTTTTTACTGATCCTGCCCTTTGTACTCAGCCACTCGTTCGCCCAAGAAGTTAAAGGGCAGACCCATTATCTGCTCCTCTCCCTGCCGGTGTCGCGTGCACAGATCTTCGCGGCCAAGGCTGCGGCCGTGGCGACGCTCGGCATCATCTTATTCGCGTTGAGCAGCGCCGGTTTTATCGCCGTCCTCGGCGAATTGCACGCGCTCGCACTCGAGGCAAAGGAAACGGCATCATATGCACTACATTTTATTCCCCTATTCAGCGACATCGCAGTGGACATCCTAATTATCAGCGGAGTGTTCTACCTATCGGCGATGGCAGTGATGCTGGGCATTGCCGGCGGGGCCTCCGGCCTGAAGTTGGTGGTGCGGCGCTTTGCTGGCCTCGCTTCTACCGCCTTCGTCCTAGGCGTGTTGTACTTCTACTTTAGCACCCTTCCCGATGTGCTCGACTTATCCGGCGCACACGAGGTATTCTGGTTCGACCACGATTTCAACGAACCGATAGGACTAAACCCAGAGTCTATCAAGCTCAGTTTTATGTTCCTCGGGTACTCGGTCTTCGTCGGGCTAGCGTCCATGGGAATCGGGATGTGGCTGTTTGAAAAGCGGGCCGAAGCCTAAGCGGATCGCCTGCGCTCGGCCCACGTGCGGCGTTTGCGGCGGTGCAACGCCACATCGTCGCGGTAGGCGTCGGGGTCGCGGTCTAAGCCGGTCTCGCGGTCGAGGAAGAGCGGAAAGTCGGACGCCGGGGGTTTGGCGTTGTGATAGGCGTTGGTGTAGGAACGCATGATGATGCGCTGCTCGCGGTTGAGCGTCTCAAGCCAAGCGGGATCGGACTGGAGGCGGTCGGCTGGGGTGAGCCAAGCTGGGCAGTAGGCGTAGAAGATATTCTTGCGCACCACGTCGCTCTCGTTGGGCTCGACGCGATGCCAGATGCTCGAGTGCATGAAGGTCATGGTGCCCTTGCGCAGGCAGACCACCCGTTCGCCTGGGATCGGCTGGTGACTGTCGTATTCATCGACGTATTGCTTGCGGTGGCTGCCGGGCAGGACCACTAGGTTGCCCATCTTGGCCCGCGGCAGGTCGGTCAGCCACAAGCCGATCTTGATTTGCAGTGGCAAATCGGGCGAGAAGGTGCCGTACGGCACGGCGCGGGCACCGTCGGGATGCCAGATATTGTAGCGTTCGCCGCCAGGCGGACGGATAAAAAACTGGCTCTGATGCAGCTTGAGCAACTCGCCGAAGAGGTCGTAGGCATAGCCGATGTGGCGAGGGTGGTCAATGAGCGCGGCAAAGACGGGATCGCGCTCGACAATATTTTGGCAGCCGAAGGTCTCCCCCTCCCGGTATTTGGGGCTGGATTGGCAAACGCGATCGACCGCAGCCGTGAGTTCGTCGATGGCCGCTTGATCGAGGGCGTCTTCAAAGAAGAGGATCCCCTCGCGGTTGAAGGTCTCCCACTCGTCGTCAGTAAAGCCAGGTGGGGCGACGCGGTAGGCGGAATCGGTCATGGTGGAGGTCCTGTGTGAAAGGTTTGGAAAAATGGCTTCTCTATTTCCATTTCTGCTTCTTTTTTGGAATTATTGATTCCAAAATATCATTTAGCTTCTCTGATGCCACCGATCCACTACTAGATAGCTATCCGCGGCGCTGGTACGCAATGGCGTAAAAAGCCTGCGATCGGCCGCTGCGGTTCGGCTCGCTGCGGTGCCAGGTGTAATTGCTGAAGAACAGTCCGTCTCCCGGCCTAGTGGTGATTAGCTTCTCCTGGGCAAAGTCCACTTGCTCCAGAGGCACGCGATGGCGTTTGAAAGGCTGGAAGCCGTCGTCACCCACGTGGCCCATGGGTGGATCGTCGTAGTACGACTCGTGCTCGATGAGCTGCCATCCTTGGTGGCTGGCCGGCATCACGGCCAAGGCGCTGGCTTCTATCCCGACTTCCGTCAAAGGAATCCAGCAGTTGCACCCCAACTCTGGCGCTATTTTCCAGTAGAACGAATCCTGATGGAAATAGCTACAGCCCCCCTGCTCTTCGACGATTGCGGCGTGCTTGACCCCTATTTGATCGGTAAAGCGCTCCACTGGCCCTCCCAGCAGGGCCGCCATGACTTCGGCCAAGTGCGAATGATCGGCGATCCGCGAGAACACCTCCTCTTGGCTGGCCGGCTGCTGAATGCCGCCCGGCAGTGGGCTACCCCCAGCGGCTTTATAACGACTTGGATCGAGCACTTGGAAATGCCTCTCCGACCAGTCGGGTAAGTCCCCGGCTATTTCCATGGTGCGCTGGCGAGCGACCTCAATCAGATCGTCCGGGATCAATTCTTCGACTAGGCAATAGCCTTCTTCGCGGTATTGCCGCAGATGCGTCTCTGTCGCTAAAACCATAATCTCTCCTCCCGCAAGTTATGCGTTTAACCCTACCCTGCCTCGACGTCAGAGCGGTACGGCACGCGCCCATGCAGCAACGCATCGCAGGCCGCTCCCATCGCCGGATTGCCGCCGGTCAAACGTCCCATGGCCCGCGCTTGAGCCACGGTCAAGCCGCCGGCAAACAATTGGGTAAAAGTGTTAATGTCGCAGCACAGCGCGTCTTTATCTGCCTTTTCCGAAACTTGCACCTGACCTCCTTCAGCCTGCACCGTCACGGCCAGCGGCTTGTCCGCATTCACCACCCAATCGGCGACCTCAAACGAGACCGTCGCCTGCAAATTTTCGGGCGGCTTGAGATGCGCCAGAGCCTGAGCCACGTCCAGCACCCGCAACGCTAGGTCGTGTTCAACGGAAGCATCAAAACGCTCTGGAAAAACGTGGAGCAACAGGCTGTCGGGCGGCAATTCTAGTCTCAGGGCGGCTACCCCGTCCATATCGGCCAAGGACCGCACGAATTTCAATTGGGCAGCAAAAGAAGCCCCGTGCAACTCCCGCACGGTAATGCGTTTGCCTTGGCCGCGCCCCATATCCCCTATTCCCATTACAGCGGAGCAGTCTATGCCCTCACCATCCCCCTCCAGCACCCAAAGCTCGCGCCTTATATCCTCTTTTTGCCAAAACGCTTCCGAACGCACCGACTGGCCATTGCGCAATTGCGCCCCCTCGGTGTGCAACCGATGCACGGCGGTCACGTCGTCCGCAGTCGCCCGCCGCACCGTCCCAGTCTCCTCCGTGGCTTGGCGGACCAAATCCGGCCATACTTTCAGTTCCAACCTCGGTGCCGGACAAGCCCAACCGAATTTGCCGTACCACCTAAAGGAAAAAGGCCACAGCGGACTAACGCAGCAACCGCGTTCCCGCAGTATGTGAATGGCCTGCACCATGAGTCCACCCGCATGACCGCGCCGCTTATGCTTGGGATCGGTAGCCACCCCGCCAATGGCCCCAGCCGGAATCTGTGCCGCGCCCCACCACAGCGATTCGGGCTGATAGCCCAAGGCGCACACCAAAATCCCTTCCCCATCAAAGCCAGCCAGCGCCGTCTCATCATCCCCGTACCAATCTTCGGCGTGTTCCATAAAGGCGCGTCCGGCCACTAGGCGGGCATGGGGTAAATCCTCCGGTCCTAGCTGGCGGACGTCTAGGTCTTTATTGTAATGGGGTTGCTGCATCACAGTTCTCCTCCTCTGGGCATTGTCCTACCAACCCGAGTATCGCTATTATACCCAACAATGGGAAGCGACTAACTTGAGCGTCAAAATGAAAATTATCAATCGCAGCAGCATCAACCGCAGCCAGCCAAATACGCCACGGCCCTTTTCGACCTTTCTCGCGCTCGCGGGCTGGCCGACCTTGGCGTGGTTGGTCCCCTTCTTGGGGCTAACTGCGGCTTCTGGCGAAATAGTGGGCGCGGTGGACTGCGGAGACTCGGTGTGGGATGCTGACGACGACGAGCGCTACGTCACCCGCTTCCACGAGCACCACGGGCTGATAGAACCAGTGGAGCCACTGGCGACGTATCTGGAAATCCGCAACTACGACCGCTTCAACGGGGCCGTCCTCGACGACCGGCTGGCGCTCGTGGCCCGCAGCGGTGCCGACCAAGGCTGGTCGCCGACCGTCGGCGTGGACTCGTGGAGCGTGTCGCTCAACGAGATGTACCGGCACACGGGCGATCGCCGCTACTTCGACGAAAATCTCAAGCTCGTCCGCGTCGTCATCAACAACCGCGACGACCGACGCGTGCCCCAAGAGCAGTTGTGGAACGGCTCGGTGGTACCGCTGTGGAGCGACGGCACCTACTCCTCGCGCGGACGCGAGGCCTATGTCCTGCACACCGGACTGATCGCCTATCCGATCTTCGACTTCCTGCTGCTCGCCCGCGAGGACCCCAATCTGCTGGCCGCCTTCGACTCCGGTGAGTACGACCGCATCTTAGCAGACGTACAAGCGGCGGTAGCCTTTCACGACGCCGAGTGGGTTGACGGGCCCGGGCCGTCCGAGGGCTACTACCATCACCCGTCCGATTACCAAGACTCCAACTACGCCACCGTGCCCGTGCCGTTCAACTGGCTCAGCGCCATGGGCCGTGCCCTGTGGACTTCCCACCTGCTGACCGGCAACCTTGAGCACAGAGATCGCGCCATCCGCTTGGCCCACTACTGCAGGAACCGTCTCCATCCAACGCCCGACGGTGCCTACATCTGGGAGTACTACCTGCCACGGGAGTCAATCCGGCACCTGAGTAAGCAGTGGAATGAGGTGTTCTCCGAGGATACCGGTCACGCCGCCCTCAGTCTCACCTTTCCGATTATGATGGCGGACCACGGCCAAGTCTTTGACGCCAGCGACATGATGCGCTTCGGCCAGACCGTCCGCTGCGGCTTCGGTCGCCTCGGAGGGGGTGTGCTGCTCGGCGAGATCAACGGAGACCCGACCCGCTTCGGGCCGGCCCAGGTGAGCGTCATGGCTCCCTTCCTGCGCCTCACTCCCTATGTGCCGGAGGTATTCTCGATCATCGCCGCGTACTACACCTATTTCATCGACTCGGAAGGGCCGCTCGACGGGGCGCTACTGCGTCGCTTCGAGCCCACCGCTGCGGTACCTACGGTCGTGCAAGAGGAACTGGAGAGGCCGCTGGTGGCGGCGCTTGCGCAGCCCTACCCAAATCCCTTCAATAGCTCGGTGCAGATCGAGTACTCCCTCGCAATCGCTGCTCCGGTACGCCTAGAAGTATTCGACGTATCCGGGCAGCGACTGCGGACACTCGTCAACGCACGGCAGGCCTCGGGAACGCACCGTGCACACTGGGACGCTGATGGCGTCGCCGCCGGCCCCTATATTGTCCGCTTGAGGGCCGGCGAGTGGAGCCAAGTGCGCAAGCTCATGCTGATCAAGTAGTCGGCGCTACTTGTTGTCCCAACGACTCGTCAACTCTATGTGCCCGTCGCAGATCACCACCGGCTCGGTGCTAACCTCGCACAAAAACGCGCCCGAGTAGGTTAAAAGAGCAAGGAGATATTGAATGAAAATTAGCGATCAAGGCATTATCAACCGCGGCGAGCCCAATACACCGCGCGCCTTTTCGACTTTTCCCGCGCTCACCCCGCTGGCCGATAGCTCGCTGCTGTCCACCTACCGAGTCGGCAGCAGCAAGGATTCAGCGGACGGTACGATTGAACTGAAGCGCTCGAACGATGGCGGGCAGTCTTGGAGCGACCCCGCAACCCCTTTTGCCACGACCTTAAACGGGCTGAACGGCTCGATCAGGGTCGGCTATATCACCGACCTAGGCAACGGCCACCTGTTGCTCGCCGCCATGTGGGTGGACCGCCAGACCTATCCGGGCCAACCCCTCTTTAACGAAGAAACCGAAGGCTGCCTGCCCATGGAGATCGTCCTAGCCGATTCCCACGACCTAGGGCGCACGTGGTCCGACTGGCGCGTCGTGCCCGTCCCCCCGGACGTTGGCCCACCCAGCCTGACCAACCCCGTACTCATCCTGCCCAGCGGCCGGCTGGCCCTGAGCATCGAGACCAATAAAACCTATTTGGACCGGGGCCAGTGGCTACAGCGAGTGGTGTATTTGTACTCGGAAGATCAGGGCCAGACCTGGAGCGATCCCGTCACCACCTGCCAAGACCCCACCGGCCGCATCTTCAACTGGGACCAACGCGCTGGCGTCTGCCCCGACGGCCGCGTAGTCACCTTCACCTGGACCTACGACCGGCAGACGACCCAGTACCTGAATATCCAGCGACACATCAGCTCAGACGAAGGTGCCACTTGGTCTGCCCCCGATGATCTCGGTTTCCCCGACCAAGCCGCGCATCCGGCCATTTTGCCCGACGGCCGCATAGTCCTAGCCTGGGTCGATCGCTTTCAATCGCACTCGATCCGCGCCCGCCTAGCTCCAGCGGCAGACGACCCCTTTGACGCTGCCACCGAAGTAGAACTGTACCGCCAAACAGTCGAATCCCCGCAATCCGCAGCTGGCCAAGGAGACACCGGCGACCTACTCGCCGAAATGGGCCTGTGGAGTTTCGGCTTGCCCTTTTCAGCAGCCCTACCCGATGGCGACGTCATGGTCGTCTATTACGCCGGCGACGACGCCTGCATGGAAGTGCGCTGGGCTCGTTTGTCTCTATAGGAGGACACCCATGCAGCAGCGCCCCAACCTACTCTACATCCACTCCGACCAGCACAATCCCAACGTCATAGGCTGCGCTGGCGACCCGGTAGTCGAGACGCCGCATTTGGATCGCCTCGCCGCCGAGGGCGTGCAATGCACCCAAGTCTATTGCCCGTCGCCGGTGTGTGTGGCCTCGCGCATGGCCATGCTCGCGGGGCGCTACCCTAGCGACATCGAGGTGTGGACCAACAATCAGATCCTCGATTCGGGGGTGCCGACGATGGCCCACGCCATGGGAGCGGCCGGATATCGGCCCGTGCTGATCGGCCGCATGCACTCAATAGGCCCCGACCAATTGCACGGCTATGTCGCAAGGCCGGTGGGCGACCACAGCTCCAATTGGCCCGGCGGGGGGCGAGCCCCGGCCATGAGCCGCAGTAGTCTGGAGAAAGCCGGACCGGGACAGAGCTCGTACCAAGTACACGACGAGGACGTGACCGCAGCGGCCGTGTACTTTTTAAATCAACTGGGAGTACAAAAACGCGACGGTCAAGCCGAAGGCCCCTTCAGTCTCAGCATCGGCTTTATGCTGCCGCATTCCCCCTATTTAGCGCGGCGTCCCCTGTACGATTACTACCGAGAAAGAATTCACCCACCCACAGTGCGCGAGCCTTTTGGCGATCACCTCCATCCGGCGATCCGCTGGTGGCGAGCCCACGGCGGTCTGCAGGAGGTGCCCGAGGAATGGGTGCTCAACGCCCGGGCCGCTTATTGGGCCTTGGTCGCCGCAATGGACGACATGATCGGCCGCATTTTAACGGCCCTGCGAGAGAACGACTTGGCCGACAATACCCTGGTGGTGTACAGCTCGGATCACGGCGAATTGGTCGGCGAGCACGACTTGTGGATGAAGCGGACCTTTTACGAAGAGTCGGCCAAAGTGCCGGCCATTGTCTCCTGGCCCGGCGTTCTGCCGGCTGGGACGCGCTGCGACCGAGTAATGAGCGCCTTGGACCTCAACGCCACCATGCTCCAAGCTTTGGGTGCTCCGCCCTTACCCAATTCGCCAGGGCGGCCGGCGCTGGAGTTGCTGCGCACGGGCCGTGGCGATTGGGAGGATGTGGCCTTTTCGGAATACGCCCTGCGCGAGGGCCAAGTGCAGCGCATGGTGCGGCGCGGGCCGTGGAAGCTGGT
>JAPOYQ010000853.1 GCA_026706505.1 Gemmatimonadota bacterium | reverse complement strand
CGCACTATGGTTGACAGGTGGGCCGGGATTTGCGACGTCGGCCGCATGGCCGAATTGGCACGGCGGGAACCTGCCTTACTGCAATCAGTGGGACCTCTACTCATCCGCGCCACGGTTGCAATGCGAGGATGCGCCCCGTCAACCAAGTTCCTGCTAGACCACGGCGTCCCAATGCTCGTCTCCGAGACGGGCTACAACTGCTTACATGAAGCCGCCTGGACCGGGACGTGCATCGAGAATCTCCGCCATGTCTTCGAGTCCGGTGCCGCCGACGCTGCTGGTGTCTCTATCCTCAAGCCCCACACGGGGTGGCCGGACAATATCTCACTCCTGTATTGGGCCGCAGCATCCCGCAACGGCGCAGAACTAACAAAGCTTTTGTTGCAATATGGTGCCGACCCGGAAGTGAAATTCAAGGGAAATGGCGAGCGCGGAAATACCGCCCTGCAGGAAGCAGTTGCCCCCGGTGGCTCCGAATGGATTCACGGGAAGCGCCAGACGGCGCGCGTACTGATCGAGTGGGGCGCGCACTACGACGTGCTCTCTGCCTGCGCCTTGGACGACCTCGATCGCGTGCGAGAATGTGCAGCAGACTTAGACCTAGCCTCGTTTGTGGGAGAAGCGAATATGACGCCCCTGCATTGGGCCGCCCGAACCGGGTCGCTCGCCTGTGCGGAATGGCTGCTCAAACGCGGTGCCGACGTCAACGCTGAGACGACGAGCAAACGCACACCCCTCCACCTAGCTGCGGAAAGAGGAGAGGTTGATTCCCTCTGGTTGCTGAGCGACTACGGCGCTGACTTAAATGCCCAAGACACCAAGGGCCGGACCCCGTTACATCGCGCGACCTATGAAGGCCAAGTGGACTCGGCAGAAGTACTCATTGTACTGGGTGCCAGTACTCGAATCCAAGGGAAATCGGGCAAGAATCCACTGGAGGTGGCACGCTTGGATTGCAAGTACCTGCGGTCGTAACAAACCAGAGCCGAGTCGCTGCCGTCATGGCAACTCCTAAACGCGGCGGAATTTCTGCACCCTATCGTGCAGGGTGGCTACTTCGCCGGTGTACAGCGAGCCTTCCTCGTCCACCCAAATGCTGTGCGGAGAGTCGGCGAATTGACCTGGGGCCGAGCCGTCCTCACCCCAGCGGGCTAGCAGCTGCCCCTCTATGTCGAAGATGCTGACGCGCGACGGGGCCTCGACTATATACACTGTGTTGTCCGGGGTGATGAAGAGATCCATGGGCATTACCAAGTCGGTCCACTCGTCCAAGTAGCGGCCCTCGGAGTCAAAGCGCTGGATGCGGTTGTTTTCGCGGTCAACGGCCCAGACGCGCTCGTCGCGGTCAACCCACAGGCTGTGGGGCAGGGCGAATTGGCCCGGACCCGTGCCCGCGGATCCCCACGAATGGACCAACTCTCCCGCGTCCGAAATGCGGTGGATGCGGTATTGGCCGTACCCATCGGCCACGTACAAATCCCCAGAAGGGCCGCGCATGGCTTTGGTCGGCTGGTTAAAGGGCTGGTCGGGCGCGCCCGGCACGCCCGGCGTACCCCACGTGTGGATCACTTCCCCCTGCGGATTGAAGCAGCGGATGGTGTGGCCGTCGGTGTCGGCCACGTACACTTGGTCCTCGCCGTCAACCCACAGGAGGTGGGGGTTCCCCAGCAGGTCGGCACCCCAAGTGTCGATATAGGCCCCGTCGCGGTCGTACACCAACAGGGCGGGCGGGTGACGGCGGCCCACAAAGACCCGGCCCTGACTATCGGCGGCCACTCCGGGCACGACGCCGCCCATGGGACGGCCTTGGGGGCCTAGGCCCCAGCGTTCGACGACTTCGTAATTATAGGTAGCGCTCATGGCATTCCCCGCGGTTAGAGGGCAAATGTCAATGTATATTGGCAATACGGACGGTGGCTTGCAATAGGCACGGAGTAGCTTTGACCGTATAATCTAAGCGCAAACAAAAACGCAGCGGAGGAGGGAGCATGAAACTAACAGACGATCACTTCCAGACTTTTGTAGAACAGGGCTTTGTCGTAGTAGAAGATTTCTATCCAGAAGAACGCCGGGCTCAGATCGCCGAGGGCATACGCCAGACCCTCCCCCCTTGGGAAGTGATCGCCGCCGATCCGCCCGAAAGGCGGCTCTTAAGGGACGACTTTCCCTACGCCGATATGCTCTTCAATGAATTCATCCTCGACTGGGACCTCATCGAGTTCGTCCAGCGAGTGCTCGACACCGAGGACATCTTCTTCCGCTACGCCCACAACTGGGCGCGCTATCCCGACCCTGGAGCCGAGCAGCCGAGGCTGCACATCGACAATGGCAACAACTCGCTCCTGCCGCCCACATCTGACCGGCGCTACGGGCAGATCAGCACCTGGTACTTCCCCGAAGCCGTGGACGAAAACCAAGCGCCGATGCAGATCGTGCCCAAGCCCTATGGCCAGGATCTGAGCAAGCGGATTTTGCTGACCGTACCAGCGGGCACGATCATGATCTTCAACACCCATCTCTGGCACTCGGCGACCGTGTTCAAGGGCAGCGAAGGGCAGCGCTATTCCGCCACCCGGATCTACGGCCGCGCCGACCACTACTGGGAGGGTGTGAGCAGCTTTACCAACCGAGGGATGCAAGATCACTTCCGGGCCTTTATCGGCCGGCTTTCGGCGCGCGAACGAGCCCTCTTCCGCTTTCCGCCACCCGGCCACGAATACTACACTCAAGAGACGCTAGACCGCCTCGAAGAGCAGTACCCAGGCTGGAATGCGCGAGGAGAGTACGATCTATGAGCGACGAAAGACCCGATCTCCCCACCGCGGATATCACCGCACTGCGCACCGTAGTCCGCGACGGCTGGTACAACGCCTTTACGGATCTGGCCTTGTGGAAGGATATGTACTGGCTGTGCTACCGGCGCGGCACCAGCCACGTTGCCGGCAACAGCGTTGAGGTCGTCCTCCGCTCCGACGATCTGCGGCGGTGGCGTCCGGTAATCGACTTTGAATCGCCCGCTGGCGTCGCCGATGGCTGCGCTGCCGCAGACGGGCACTTTTGCACCACGCCGGACCGGTTGTATCTCTTCATTGGCACGCGCAATCCGATCCATTCTTACGTCTCTTGGACCGACGACGGCGTCCACTGGTCTCAGCCCGCACTGCTCTCCCTCGGCGACGACCATCCCTACACTTGGCGGGTCCGCTGGCGCGAGGGGCTGTTCTACTCGGCCATTTGCCACCTCCACCACGAGGAGCGGCCCTTTGAGTTGATCGTCTCCGACGACGGCATCCACTGGACCCGACGGGCCGAAATCGTCACCCGCGCCGAACTGCCCGAGTTCACTGAAGAGTCGGAACTCTACTGGCGGCCCGATGGCGAATTGTGGTGCATCGTCCGCGCCAACAACGCCTCAATGTACTGGTCCCAACCGCCCTATACGACGTGGGAAGGAGGCGACTTGCAGGTCAAATGCGACGCGCCGGTAATTTGCAGGACTGCCGGCAAGGAGTACCTAGCCGGCCGCGTCCGCCTTCCCGGCGCAGAGTCTGGCGGCGATCCGACCCAGTTCCAAGGCGGCGAATGGGGAGGGATCGGCAACGGCACCACGGGCCTCTACTACCTCACCAAAGGCAAGGCCGAACTGATCCGCTACTTCTCGCAGGGTGGCGACGCCTCTTATCCGGGCCTGGTCTCCCCCGAGCCCGGCAAGCTGGTGATCTCGTATTACTCCGACGTTGCGTATTGGACGGGTTTGGTCAAACCCCGGCATTTTGCCGAGTTCCGCTACAAATCCTCGGAAAGCGATATCTACTTGGCCGAAATTGAGGTGCCGAAGATTTCCGATGCGCCCCAAGCGGTGGACACCAAATGAGCGAAGCTCCTATACGCGCTCGGCCCCAATCCGGCGGATGTCATCGATGCCGTACAGCATCATAGCCAGGCGCTCCAAGCCCACTCCGAGACCGACGGCCGTCAACCGGTTCGAGTCGTACCCCAGCGCCTTGAGGAGATCGGTTTTCAGTCGTCCCAACCCCGCGATCGAACTCCATTCCATGCCCTGCAGTTGAGCCGCAATCTCCCACCCCCGTTCGCAGTAGAGCGAGTAGTCGAAATGCTGGATGCGCAGCTGCATATCCGGGTTCAATTCTCGGATAAATTCGCTGAACGGTGCCATCAATTGCCACTCGCTCAAGTCTTCCCCGACCCACAGCACCTCGGCCTGATGAAAGGCGTGTAGTCTGGTGCTACTCTCCTCCTCGTCGTCTATTCGATAGGTTTTCCCCGTGGCGATGAGCCGCACCGGTGCCTCTCTACCCACTGCTTCCATCACCATCGGCATCGTGAGTTCACGCCGCAACCACTGTTGGCGGCTCGCCGCTGTCAGATACTCTTCGAGCGACCCATTGCCGGCATCTGCGAAGATCTCTCTAACCTTGTCTGGATCGATTTTCTCCGCGAGCTCAACCTCTGTAAAACCGTCGTACTGACGCTTGAATGCCTCCCAGACAGCGCCCACCGGGTTTTCCGGCAGGGCCGTCAGATTCGGCTTCGACAGGAGTTCGACAATGCGCTCGGGCAGATCCGTTTCGTTCATGGCGATTCCCTTTCGCAGGCGTTCGCGGACCCGTTGGAGGCGTTTGCGGACAGCGCCCTCGCTGATCTTCATCTCGCCGGCCAAGCGGGCCGTAGTCCAACCACCGTGGTAGTATCTTTCGCATAGCTGTCGATCTTCACCGCCCAGTCCAACAAGGGCTCGGGCGAGTGCCGGACCGAGTTCATCGGCGTCGATTTCCGGCTGGGCGATCTGCGACATATCGAGGTCGCTGACAAATGACCAGCGGCTAGCGCGCCTGCGATTCAGCGCCAGATTCTTGGCAATGCGCTGGAGCCACGCCAGCAGCGACGCGACGTCCTGTAGGTTGCCGAGCTGACCAAAGGCGCGCACATAGGTCTCCTGCGCGATATCCTCAGCGTCTTCGGGGTTGTGAACGATTACTCGTGCCGCTGCCTCAACCGAATTGCGAGTCAACTCGACTATGCGGCCGTAGGCGCGCACATCCCCATCTCGAGCCGCTTTGGTCAAAGCAGCCAGTTCGTCGTAGTCGTAGATCATTTGGGTACCCATCAACAGGACACCACAATCGGCTGATTGTGACGGCGAATCGCAATTCTCGACAGACAACGTTGGGATAATCTCGCATTCGATGATCGCAGCCGAGGAACTCGACGCGGATATCGAACGGTTTAGGCCGGCCTGTTCGACGGGGGAGCTTTGCTGCGGCTATCCCGCTGGTATTGCAGTGGTGAACTCGAAAATCGAACTGAAAGCGCTACCGGCCGCGCCGGACAGCGCTCGTGGGGCGGATGGCGGCCGACAGCCCCATCACTCCGCCACGTGGCTCAGGACGAGATCGCGCAAAGTCACCATGCCGAGCGGGTGGCGCTCGTAATCGACGACCACGGCGCGGGAGAGTTCAAAGCGCACGAGCAAGCGCACCGCGTAGCGGGCGAGCATGGCCGACGGCAGGGTCAACACCGGTTTCGACATAATTTCGTACACGTTGACGCGCTCGGGGGCGCGGTTTTGGGCGATCACCTCGCGTGCGATGTCCGCGACCACGAGCAAGCCGAACTCGTCGTCGTCGTCGCGCCGGTCGACGGCGAGCGAACTGACCTCGTACTGCTTCATGAGTGCCATGGCCTCGGCCACAGTCGCAAGCCTGTCGATGGTGTAGAGTTTGGAGCCCATGACGTCTCCGACCCGGATGGTGCGTTTCTCGCTCATATTTCGTCGTCCACTTCTTCGAGGATGGTGGGAAGTTGGGTGGTGAGACCGACGGCGTCCTCAATCGGGATCTGAAAGGCAATGCCAGCGCCGGGCTCTTGCTCAAAGCGCCCGGCATCGCGGATGCGCTCCAAAATGTCGCGCGCCCGCGTCTCGACCACCAAGAACAGAACAACATCCCGTCGGGCCGCCAGATCGAGACCGAAAAAGGTCTTCTGCGGCTTTAGCCCTTCGCCGCGCACGCCAGTAATAATCGTCGCGCCGGTCGCCCCGCCAGCGCGCGCAGCATCGACCACAGTATCGGTCTTGTCGTCGCTGACCAAGGCGACGATCAGCTTCAGTTTCATAGCTCAAGTCTCCTCGGAGCTGTCCGGCCTCAGTATTGGGGCCGCGTGGTTGGCGTCCCGCCTGCGACCCACCCAGGATACTACCATAGCATAGCCCAAAACAGACATGATGGGAAAGACGCTGGCGAACGCAATGAGGCCAAATCCGTCGATCAGCGGGCTGCGCCCGGGAACCGTGGCGGCGAGCCCCAAGCCCAGCGCAGCGACCACCGGCACTGTGACGGTCGATGTGGTGACGCCGCCGCTGTCGTAGGCGAGCGGCACAATGGTCCGGCTCGACCGGAAGGTCTGGGCGATCACCACTAAGTATGCGGCAATGATGTACCAGGGCAGGGGCGTACCCGTGACAATGCGAAAGCAGCCCAGCGCCACCCCTGCGGCCACCCCGACCGCCACGGCGATTCTGAGGCCCCAGGCGTCGATGGCACCGCCCGAGATCTCCTCGGCCTTGAGCGCGACCGCGATGAGCGAAGGCTCAGCTACTGTCGTCGCAAAGCCGATCGCCGCGGCAAACACGTAGACCAGCAGGTAGTCGTACCAGTCGACGCCGTCGGCCAGACTCGCCTGCCCAATGGTCTCGGGCGCGGTAAGTTGGCGCGCCATGGTCTCGCCGATGGGGAAGAGCGCCTCCTCCAAGCCAATGAGGAAGAGCGTCAGTCCCAACAGGACGAGGACAAACCCGGTCGCGATCTGGCGCAGGTTTGGCAGGTTGCGGCGCAGCACTGCAACTTGGAATAGAACGAGGACGCCGACAATGGGCACCACATCGAGCGCGGTGGAAAGCGCGGTGACGGCAATAGTGCGCAGAAATTCCATCTCAGTTCACCATGCCATAGGCCAGCACGAAGATCATGGGCGTCAGGCTGGCAAACGCAATGAGCCCGAAGCCATCGACCATTGGGTTGCGCCCCCGGATTGACGTGGCGAGTCCAACGCCCAACGCGGTGACGAGCGGCACTGTGATCGTGCTGGTGGTGACGCCGCCGGAATCGTAGGCCACGCCAATGATCTCTGCGGGCGCAAAAGCGGTCATTACAGTCACCAGCACGTAGCCCCCGATGATCAGCCGGTGGATTGGCCAGCCCTTGAGGATGCGCAGCACGCCGAGCACGATCGCCATGCCGACCGAGACCGCCACCACCATGCGCAACTCAAAGGCGTACGCAGCGCGCACCTCATCGTCGTCGGCAATGGCACCGGCTTCCGCGGCGACCTCAGCCGCCTCCGCAGCAACGGCGATCAGGGCCGGTTCCGCGACCGTAGTGCCAAAACCCAAGCAAAAGGCAAAAGCTAACAGCGCGGTTGCGCTCCCCTTGCGCGCAAAGGCCTGTGCAATGGCCTCGCCGAGGGGAAAAAGACCGCTTTCGAGTCCTTGGATGAAAAGCGTCAGGCCGGCGATTACGCAGACCAAGCCAACGGCGACGCGCCCTAAGTTCGGAAAGGGCTGCTGCAACACCACGAGTTGGAAGAACGCGATGACGATGATGATGGGTGCCAAATCGCGCAGCGCATCAACGAGCCGCCGCAATATAGCGCCCAAGGCTCTGGTCACGGCGTCCTCCTCAGAAGCCGTTCGCTGCGCAACCCCATCCAGACGCAGACGGCCATTCCCAAGAGGACAAGAGCGAACGGAAAGCCGGTTGCAAGCGAGGCCGCTTGCAGCGAATCTAGCCCTCCACCAAGCAGGAGCGCGATAGCGACTAACCCTTCAATAGTACACCAGAAGACGCGTTGCGCTACTGGGGCATCAACGTTGCCGCCGGCTGCAATGGTGTCCAGAATCAACGAGCCGGAGTCCGACGAGGTGACGAAAAATACGATGGTCAGCAGGAGCGCCACCGATGAAAGTAACTTGGTCAGCGGTAGTTGGTCGAACATTTTGAACAATGCAATTTCCAGCTTCCACGCCGCAACATTCTCGGTTACGCCGGTATAGCCCTCAACCATATTCTGGTGAAGGGCCGTGCCGCCAAAGGCACCAAACCACAGTAAGCATAACAGCATCGGCGGAATGAGGACAAAAATCGTGAATTCGCGCACAGTGCGGCCCTTGGAAATGCGGGCGATGAACGTGCCGATAAAGGGTGCCCAGGCAAACCA
>JAPOYQ010000093.1:4526-8239 GCA_026706505.1 Gemmatimonadota bacterium | reverse complement strand
TGTCCGGGAGTGTTCAAGTCCTTGTGGTGGGGGCGGGCTTTAGTGATCAGGTTATAGGCATACAGCTTGTCGTCCTCGTCGTCTGCCACCCACATGGTGATGCCGTCTGACCACAGGCCCCTGGGGCTTTGGTTTCCCGCTTCTCTCAGAGTGTTAAAGCTCTCGGGTTGGCGGGCTTTGGTGGACAGGTTATAGGCGCGTAGATAACCTCGATCTCTCTCAGAGAAGAATAGTGCGAGGTCGTCATGGTAGTCTATCACCCACATGGTGTTTCCGTCCGACCATAGGCCCGTGGGCCGGTCGTCTCCCCTCAGGGTGTTAAAGTCCTTGTCGGGTTGGCGGGCTTTGGTGGACAGGTTATAGGCATACAGCTTGTAGTCCTCATCGTCTGCCACCCACATGGTGGTGCCGTCCGACCACAGGGCCGTGGGGCTGTTGTTTCCGGCCGCGTCTAGAGTGTCAAAGTCCCTGTCGGGTTCGCGGTCCAAGAATACAGCCACCGCAGCGGAGCAGTTGTTGGAGGTAATGTATTCTTCGCTGACGCTCGCCACGCAGGCCCCGTAGTAGTGGACGCCGAAGCCTGACGGTGCTGTCAGGTCAATGGAATGGTCGCTGCTTTCTGAAGCCGCTAGGCTGCTCACGGCATGGGCTCCCACTTCCGTATCGGACGTGGAGATGGTCGCGTCCGACGAGTAGTAGAACTGCAGCGTGGTCGCGGGCGACTGAACAGTGCCCAGGTTTTGGACGGTGGCGCTCAAGGTGAAGGAGGCCCCGGCTGCCGGGCTGATGACGGTAGGGAACTGGACAACTAAGTCCGGCTTGGCTGGCTTCGGCATCTTAAAAGCGTAGATCTCGTTGTCGTCTGCCACCCACATGGTGATGCCGTCCGACCACAGGCCCCTGGGGCTGCGGTTTCCCGCGGCCCTCAGGGTGTTAAAGTCCTTGTCGGGTTGTCGGTCTTTGATGGACAGGTTATAGGCATACAGCTTGTAGTCCTCATCGTCTGCCACCCACATGGTGATGCCGTCCGACCACAGACCCGTGGGGCTATTGTTTCCGGCCGCGTCTAGAGTGTTAAAGTCCTTGTCGGGTTGTCGGTCTTTGGTGGACAGGTTATAGGCGTAGATCTTGTCGTCTTGAGAGTCTGCCACCCACATGGTGATGCCGTCCGACCACAGACCCGTGGGGCTATTGTTTCCGGCCGCGTCTAGAGTGTTAAAGTCCTTGTCGGGTTGTCGGTCTTTGGTGGACAGGTTATAGGCGTGAATCTCTTCGAATCGAAAGTCCACCACCCACATGGTGTATCCGTCCGACCACAGGCCCATGAAGGATAACCAGGGGCCCCCCCGAGCGAAATCCTTGTCGGGGTCGTGTCTGTAGGGGCCGTCGTCAGACGAACCATAGCTAATGCTTGGTAAGGCACACAGCACTAGCATCACTATGAGAGGCGACACCATGGGTTTGCAATAAAAAATTATGTTTTTCATCAGGGAACCTCTTTCATAGCCTATCTAATGTTTGTTAAACGGATTGAGTGCGCCGGTTCCTCGGGTAGTCCGGTAGTGTATCCGTTTGAAAATTATATACGGCTTGGGATCTCTTGTTTAAAAATAAGGACCCTATATGATCTACACGTGATCTTAAAGGCTTTTTCTATGATTTATTTGTGATTTCTACTCAAAAGGTATGATTAGCCTCGGCTGGCTCTAGTACGCCTCGAATTCCGCTGCCACAGCCAGCTATCGCAAGCGCCACTCGGATTACTCCAAGCGCATGGGGGATTGGCAAGTACTCTACACACTGAGTAAGAAAGGTTGGAACTTTCACTCTACTTATGCGGCTTTAAGGTCGCACTCAAACGAATACACTACCGACGTGGATCTCCACGTTCCGCACTACGACCGGCGGTCGCAGACGCGGGTCGCGTTCGCGCAGGTCGATGCCGACGACGTGGACGCCCTTGCCGACTTGGGCCGGGACCAGCGGCCAGACGAGCCACGTGTTCTCGGACACGTCCGCTGGATTAGCCGCCTCCTCGGCTGCCGGGCTGCGACGCACCGGGTCCTCCAGCGGCTGCCCGTCGAGTTTCACGGCGATCCGGTCCCGGGGTGATAGGTGGTCGAGATCGACCTGTAGCTCCAGCGTCGCGTCCTCCGACACGTCCTCGTACACGCCGATGTGGAACCGCGGACCGCCCTCCACTAGGGTGCGCAGCAGATCGACGGGTACCTCGCCGCGCAGCCGGTCGTCCCGCTCGGCGCCGTAGCGGAGCTCGCTCCGGTCGCGGATGTGGCGCTTGACCGCGGCGTATACCTTGGCCGTGCGCCGCAGGCTGTCGGGTGCGCCGAGGCTCTGCAACAGCGGCCGGGCTGCGTACACGTGGTTGTGCCAGTTGAACAGATGTACGCCCGTGGCACCGCGCTCGTAGAAGCCGGTGGCCAGGCCGCGGAACCAGGCCTCTCGCCATTGCTCGGCGGGCAGCAGGTGATCGCGCCCCCACTCGCCGTGGCTGTCGAACCCGGGATACAGCCGCACTTGGGTGCCGCGCATCATCTCTACGTAGGCCTCCACCTCCACGTCCGGGTCGGTCCCCGAGTTCGCCCCGGTGACGACGATGTCGCACAGGTTCTCCTCGATCCAAGCCTCCAGGTCGTAGCCGACGCGCCGGTTCGTCTCCCGGGAGGCACCGACGCGCACGATCACGTGGAAGGGCCGTCCGCGCCGCTGGGCGATCGCGTCGGTGAGGCGGCGCACGGCGCGCTGCAGATCGGTGAGGGTGTAGCGCAGGCGGTAAGCGTCTTCTTCGGGCAGATGAAAGGCATGGCGCTGCCAGTCGAGCTCGACGCCGTCCCAGTCTGCCAACTCGCAGGCTTCGGTGATGCGTTGCAGGGTATACTCGCGGATCTCTGGCACCGCCATGTTCCACGACGTGGCGGCCCAAGCCGGTGCTCCCTCGCCGAGTACCCATTCCGGGTGGCGCTTGCGGAACGCCGTGAGATGGGGTCGCTCTGTCGCGGCCATCTCCTCCGGCCGCAGCGGCACGACCCGGCGCTCGGCATCGGACCAGAAGTGGTTGTCGTTCATGCGCACCGAGACGTACACGCCGAGCCCCATCTGGTGACCGCGGCGTACGAGCTGGCCGTACAGGTCGACGTCGGCATCGAACATCGCCCGCAGGCTCTCGGCCCGGCGCATGTCGCGGACGGAGAAGTACCGGCGGCCCTCTGCTTCGCCGATCATCGGTAGCCGGTCCGAGGGCCAGTGTGCCTCCTCGACCCCTACACACCACGCCAGGGCGCCGACCTGGGTCCCCGCTAGGGGCCCGTAGATCCGCTCCAGCAGATCCTCGACGGACATCGGGAACTCGGCGTGCTTCAGATAGCCGCCGTCGTTGTTGAAGATGATCCCGTAATCGGGCGCTGGCGGGCGCTGGCCAGCGTTCTCGGTGCTCATCGCACCGGCTCCATGTCGATGGTCCCCAAGGGCACTTCGAGCAGGTCCTGCCCGAGGATCACCTGCCCGTCGAACACCTCTCCCACTTCGTGCAGCACGCGCTCCTGCACGCCGGGCGTCTCTAGCTGCTCGGTCAGATGAACGAGGACCAGCGTCTTCACGCCGGCGTCCCGCGCCGTGACCGCTGCATCGAGGTGGCCGGAGCAGCTATTGGTCAGGCGTTCGTCGGTGACTGCGCCGTTGATAAAGTGGCACATGTG
>JAPOYQ010000093.1:2777-4516 GCA_026706505.1 Gemmatimonadota bacterium | reverse complement strand
CAGCAACACGTCCGCGCCTCTCGCCAATTCGGTGAGGCGGTCCACTGGTGCCGTGTCGCCGCCGAACACGATGGTGCCGACGGGTGTGGTCAAACGGTAGGCCAGGCAGGTGAGCTGCGGCTGCACGTGTACCACCTCGGCCACGTCGACTTGCCAGCCGTCAGTCTCGATCCGGTCTCCGTGCCCGACCCTCGCGCACTTGGGGATGGGGTCTCTCCCGTGGCATCACGCCGCCGCGGGCCTCGTACACGAAGTGGCTGCCCGGGTGCTCGGTCCGGGCCGTTAGGTCCGGGCCGAAGGCACCATCGGCGGAGAACAACTGGTGCGACATGTGCGCCGTGGGTGCCGGGCCGTACACCCGCAGTTCCGGGATCTGGCCGACGCCTTGGTCCCAGCGCGTCAACACCAAGTAGGCGAAGTCAACGCAGTGGTCGTAGTGCAGGTGGGTCAGGAACAGGTGGTCGATTGAGGGCAAGGCGAGGCCGGCTTCGAGCATGCGCCGCACCGATCCAGGGCCGCAGTCGAAGACCAAGGTCTCGTCTCCCGTCTGGACGAGATAGCTGGAGCCGCCGCGGTGCGCCAGCGGGGCGGGCGTGCCGGTGCAGAGGAGTTGGAGTCGCGTCATCACTCTTGTCCAGTTGCCTCTGGCGGCCAGGTGGCGAAGTACTCGGGTGCCCAGCGTCTGGCGAGGTGGTAGTTGCGTTTGTGATAGGACCCGGCGGGTGGTGCCTTCTCGGCTTCGATCCAGGCTTCGGCACCGGCTAGCTGGGGAAACTCTAAGATCCCGAGGAACTCGCCTTCGGTGTTGGTCCCGAGGAGGCGGAAGACCTCCCCGTGGATGAGGTCGTGCTCTCGGGCCACCTCCTGCAGTCGTTGCTGGCGATCCTCGTCGCCGCGCGTCTGGGGGTCAACTTGGTCGGAGCCGCGACGCCAGCCGCCGAAGGCGAGCACGACGATTGAGGAGGGATCGACGGTCAGGGGTGGGATTACGTGTGGGTCCGCGTTGGGGGCTACGGAGGGCTCGGGCTTGCGGGGTAGCCAAGCTAGGCTCTCTGGTTGCCAGCGGCGGGCGAGGGAGTAGTCGTAGAAGCCGTAGTGTCCGTACGGAGGCTTCACCTCCGCCGACATCCAGGCTTCGGCACCGGCTAGATCCGGGAATTCGATGGTCCAGAAGCGCTCCCAACTGTTGCGGGATGTCAGCAGGCGGTACCCGTGTATACCGATCAGGCTGTGGTACTCGGAGACGGACAGCATCAAGTCCACGTGCTGGCGCTCGTAGTCGAGCCGCTGCTCGTCGTCGAGTTGATGCCACTGAGGTAAGCGTCCTCCCCGGAACAGAATGACGACGCTGTCGCCCTGCGACGAATCAGTCATGCATATCCTCCTGTTAGAAAGATGGCCGTGCTTAGGTCACTAGTACTTGAACCCCTTTCCGTCCAGATGCTGACACTGCCCGGAAACGAGGTAAAACGAGCTAGAAATTATAACTCAGGCTCAGATCAATGAAGCTGTCGCGTCGAGTCTCGTAGTGGATATCCGCTTTGTCGATACTGAGAAGATAGATCGACTCTAGATTCACGGACCATCGATCAGCGATACGCCGCTCCAATGCGACCGCAAGAGCGCGGGTAGCCCGCTCCGCGTCCCCCAGAATACTAGCGACAATTTCACTGCTCTGAACATCATTTAACGCAAGGCGCGCGGCGCAGAAGAAATCGTTTGCGAGCGTATTGGGCGAG
>JAPOYQ010000093.1:0-2767 GCA_026706505.1 Gemmatimonadota bacterium | reverse complement strand
GCCCGTCGCGTCGCATGGGACAAATCCAGCTTGTCGACGCCGGGAAGGGCGATCGCCTCCAGGCGCAGAGACCACCGGTCGGAGATGCGCCGGTTCAATTCGAAAGTCAGCACACGTGTCGTCGTGTCAACGTCTGCCATGATGCTGGCGAGGACTTCCGTGCTCTGGACGTCGTTGAACGCGAAGCGCGCGGCCAGAAAGAGATCGTTCTGGAAGATATTGGTCGCATCGCGGCCCCGTCCATCGTAATTCCATTCGCCGAGCAGGCTGAGATCGGCAGCCGAGCCAAATACAGAATAGAACGTGTATTCACCGCCAAAAACGGACGCAACGTAATCCTCTTCCCGGCCGGACAGATCGCGAGCGCCGGCGCGCTGGATGGCCTCCAGCTTGAACAACCAAGAGCCGACCGTTAGCTGAGCGTCCAGCCCAAACTGGCGGATCTGCGCGTAGTACTGACCTAAGATCGGCGCGCCGCTAGAGTCCAAGAGTAGATTCAGAGCAGGCTCCCGGCTGGTGCCGTTGAATGCGCTCACACCCATATCGATAAGTCCAAAACTGTGACTGTACCGAGCGGCGAGATCCACGTGCCGCTCCTTGGCCTCACTCTCGTACTCAACATGATCGTCATTTACCACGAGCGGAAGGCGCAGGCGGCCCGCTCGGCCCGGAAAGGTGCGGGCGCGGTGATAGGGCAGACCTAGTATTTCCATCACACCCCAATCGCTGGACCAAGTGAGATAGACCATGGGTTGCCCTAGCTTGGCCTCTCCGGCCGGATGTTCGACGAAATCGACTTGGTTGACGATATCGACCAAGTGCTGCGATTCGGTGACGCCCCAGAACACCTGATCGACGCCCACGCGCAGCTCCCATTCGCCGTCGCCGATTTCGCCGAATAGCAGCAAATAGGCTTCGCGCAGATCGGCATGGGTGCGGCGTGAGTCGGTGTTGTCGTAGCGAAAGAACGGTGCTAAAGTGAGGCTTCTACCCGCGGCGTCTTCAAGGTAGAGTTTGGGCACTGTAACAAAGCCGCTCGCATGGGAGTGCTGGCCGGAATGGGCACCGGCTTCGGGGAACCATCGGCTTTCGCCGTTCAAGCGTCCAGAAAATTCGTGGTCAATTTCGATTCCGGCCCGCGCCTCGACGGCAAAGACCAAGGCCAAAATCCAGACAGCGCCGAGAGTCACACGAAGTAGCATCAACGCGTCCGTTTTATCCCGGTTCGCGTGAAATCGCGATTATTTCTCCGGTCGCTGGAATGGACCGTGGCAACGAAGTCATTCATTCAAAACTCACTTCATCAGCGAATTCAGGTGTTTGGCTAAATCAAACTGATTTAAACCAATATATATCTGATAACGCCGAGTTTATCAATGACAAACGTCGCCGGGGGGCAATATTGTGAGTCGCTAGGCCGTATCAGGGATCATCCTTGTTGAACCGCGCCGGGGGCGCTTCGAGTTCCGCGAAGAAGTCGCACAACAGCCTCGGCACTCCCGCGCAGACCTTCGCGTTTTGTTTCATGCTGGCCTTGATGAACCGCTTTGTTCTCGAATGCATTGATGGCCGTGGTCTGAGATTCATAAACCGGGACTCGCTCATCAAAGCCGCTGAATTCGACAATGTCGCCGACCTGACCAGAGAGTGTGCAAATGGCAAACTGCTTGCCTCGTTTGTTGAGATCCTGAGCAATATGCAGACCAGTTTGAAGACCTGCGATGCTAATGTAAGACACTTGCTCAAAGTCCAAGATCACGGCATGAGCTCCCAAGTCAATTCCAGATTCTATCGCATTCTGGAATTCATCGGCGTTTCTAGCATCAATGCGACCAGCGAGCGTCGCAATAGAGATGCCGTCTTTCTGCTCCCACGTAACTGCTAGCATTTGAATCTACCTCCCTTTGGAAGTTGTAATGTAGCTTTGCGCTGACCCATATAGCGCCTGCGCACGCGATTACCTTTCAGGTATCGCTGAAAAAGCACAATTCACGCTAACGTTTGCAATAACCGAAGCACAATTCATGCCAACGTTTGTATAAAATAGATAATCACCTGAAAATGAAGGATTTAGGAGACATTGGGGAAACTGCAGAAGATTTTGGGGGATGTTGCAGAATGTGGCCGCCAAACCGCTCAGGCGACCCCTTTTCCCTGTGGAAGAGAGACTGCAACTGGTTGTTTATTGAGGGATTGGAGTAAAAAACCGAGAGAAAAGGCAGAGCGTGTATTGCAATTTGCAACGCACGTTGCGTTTTGCAACAGAGATAGCCGTGGGGAGAGAGCCTCGCTGCGCGATTGACATTGCACTTGGGCGGTTCCGTATCTAGGTATTACGAGGCTCCTGACTCTACTGCTTTTAAGGAACCTCATCTGCGGCGGGAATCTTGGGGACTAAGCACTTCTCGCATTGGCACGGAACGGCATCAACGCGCCCGCTTTAGCCCGGTTCGCGTAAAATCGCGGTCGTCGAGGCCTGTTTGGAATTGAAAATCCGTCCAAGTCAGCACGGTGCTTTTCCCGGTTAGATGATTTTCCATCGCCATCTCGCCAGCGCGCCAGTAACGCTCCAGGTACTGCTGGTAATTCCCCAGCGTGAGCGTCTTCAGATGGGCATCCTTACGGTCGTAGTACTCCACTTTCCACACGCGCAGCTCGTCCTTGTCGCGCCAGACCACTTGGCGGCTATAACCCGATTTCTTATCGACGGGAACGCGTTCGGAGCCCGTGCAGGTCAAATCGCCACAAGGCTCGTCGAGCAGGTAGG
>JAPOYQ010000333.1 GCA_026706505.1 Gemmatimonadota bacterium | reverse complement strand
AACAGAACGAGCAGGAAGATGTGGGCACCGCGGCTCAAAATGGCAACCTATGCGGTTTAATGGTCTATGGGTCCGAGGGTATGTACCGTTTATTCACCGGACGAGTCGCTCCGCCGATCTTATTGCAATGATAAAATTAAAACGCTTAATCGCATTCCTTTGCCTGCTCTTTTTTAGCTGCGGCCAGCCCGAGACGGAGGTCATCGCCTTGGTCGAGGATGAAAAGATCACTGCGGCAGAACTTCGCGACTTTGCAGAGCGGAGGGAAAAAAGAGCTATAAGAGTCGGCACTGCAATCCCCGATACGAGCGATCCGCTGCAACAGCTCATCGCCAGAAGGCTGCTGTTGCTAGAGGCCCGCAAGGTCGGTATGGCCACTGACTCGGTTTTTGTGCGCCGGTTGGAGCGGCGGCGGCGAGATGCAGTGATTGAATCTTATCTCGAGCGCCAGGTTGACGCGAAAATCGTCGTGACAGCAGAAGACATTCTGCAGGAATACTATGATGCGAATTGGAATCGCGGTCTCAAATTTATCTATTCTACAAGAGCGACAAAAGCCGCCGCTGTGGAGGACTTGGCTGCGGAAAAATCCATTTTGAGTCTCCCCGGTTATGTACTCAAAGGACAGGTCAATGAGCAAGTGGCCGACGAATTGTTCGCTCTGCCCGTAGGATCCATTTCCCCAGTTCTCCCTGTCCCGATCAAATCGGATACAGTCTTTGTAGCTTTTAAAGTTCTCGATGAAAAACGCGTCCCTCTCATCGCCGTGCGGCAGCTTATAGAACGCCGCCTGCGCTCCCGTATCGGGGCAAAGATGGAGCGGGCGCTCGGGATCTCTCTGAGCGATAAACACACCACCGGCACTGCTAAGGACAATCCATCTGGCTTGCGCAAGTTCGATTCCTCGTCCGTTGGGCCCGACAGTGCACGTATCGCCGATCTCTATTATGCCGCAGGACTGCAAAGTGGTATCGACGAGGAACCCGAGCTACAGGCAAAACTCAGAACCATCGCCGAGGATGTCCTCCTGAGCTATTATCTGGAACAGATCGACATATCTCCAGCAGAGGCGCGAAGTTATTTTGCGCGTCATCCCGATCAATTTCCCGCCTATGAGGCCATCACCATCACCGAGATTGTGGTCCACAATCGCAAATTGGCCCAAGACTTGCGCCTAGCAATAGCGCAGGGCGTCAATCCGGAGCTATTGGTCCCCATATTCTCCCAAGACGTCGAAACAAGCGGGGGACGCGTAAAGCTCAGCCCATATACCATGCCGTCAATGCGCTACGAGCGCGCCAAAGGTATGGAGATCAACGCCGTCGGAGGGCCGGTGGAGTGGGCCGGAAAGTTCTCCATATTTGTCGTAGTGGACAAAGTGCGGGAAGGGGGCCAGTGGGACCGGGCTTCGCAACGGCGGGCCGAGCGGCTGGCTAGAGAGGAAGAAGAGCGTCGGCACTTGGCTGCACTGCGCCAGAAATTCTCAGTCCGGGTATTAGCGGAGAGACCCTAGCACCTAAATCCCCACCCCAAACTCCACTTCGAAATCGCGCCATATCTCGGGAGAAATATCCGCCGTAGCTGCCTCGTAGGCTTCTTCGACCTGCGTCTTTGAGGCCGCACCGGGCAGGACAATGCTGCTGATGGGAGCCGCCAAACAAAACTGGATGGCCAGATGGCGGATGTTCACGTCTCGTTTCCGACACCAGTCCCACATGGCCCGGGCGCGGACCGCCGGATGGAGTCCGCGTTCGGGGTATTCGCGGTTGTCGAAGTAGGCCGCTGAGCGCTCGAATACTTTTTCATCGCCCGTCAACAGCCCCATGCCGAGGGGACTGGCGAGAATGAGACCTACTTGGCGCTGGCGGGCGTGGGGAAATAGATCCGCAGCCGCGGCCGTATTGAACAAGTTGTATTCCAGATAAGTGAGGCAGATTTCTATTTGGCCGGTCTCGATAGCCCGGCGGTGCACGGCCGAATTGCGCGCGCCAATGCCGATGTGACGGACTGAGCCCTCTTCTTTCATCTTTACCAGTTCATCTAGGGCATGGCCCGGAGCCAGTGGATCCACCATGCCTTCCTTGCTGCCAACGTCCTCGGGCTCGTCGTAGCCGTGGATGAGGACATTGTCGAGATAGTCCGTTCTCAAGCGCTTTAAACTATCTTCCACGCTGCGGCGCGTTTGCGGCCCCGAGTGATCTGAAATCGTCTCTTTGGGGCCATTAGTAGTGACCTTGGCCTGTAGGTATATATTGTGCCTTCTGCCGCCTGCTAGGGCTTTGCCCCACCACGTTTCCAGTTCGGGGTATGTATCCAAGTAATTAAAACCCAGTTCGAGGGCTCGGTGGATGCCGGCAATGCACTCGGCCTCAGTCCCGCTGCCCCACCAAGCCCCGCCCAATCCCAGAGATTTGGGTTGCATCCCGGTTTTGGCAAAAGCTCTCGTTGCTAGCGCTGGCATATTTCGCTCCTCATACTTCGCGACGGATTGGACTCCAAATTTTCTTCCGGCGAGCCGCTGTGCATGGCCCAGTAGCGGACGGGGATGTTCAGTGTGCTCATAGTGTTCCTCCTATGAAAGTTCCTACGGCTGCACCAGGCGCAAAATCTGATCGGCTGCGACATCGGCCAGCGTCTGCACAGTGCCATCGGGCCAGCGCACCTCCATATCCACCCTGGCAACGGCACCCAAACCAAAGTGCAGGCGGTGGTCATGGCTGGAAAGATAGCTGCCGCCGGACTGGCGCTCCCGCACTTGGCGGTGGCCCCCAACCGTGACGGCGACTAGGGTGCCGATTGCGTCGCGCTGCTGGCGGCCGACTAATTCGACTAGAAGCCAGTGGTTTTGTTTGTTGCCGTCATTGCGCAACAGGCGCGCGGAGCTGGCCACAGAGCAAACCAGCAGATCGAGATCGCCGTCGTTGTCGTAGTCGGCCAAGGCCGCGCCACGACCGACGTTGGGAGTGGCAAAACTGGGACCCAAAGTGGAGGAAATATCGACAAATTTCCTCGGATTCGGCTCGGTGGAGACGGCATCCCAGGCGTTGGCCTCGTTGCGTAAAATCTGGTTGGTCTGGGCATAACTAAGCGTAGAGTCGATCTGTTCCACGATGTCGAGGACGTGGCCGTTGGCGACGAACAGATCAAGGTCGCCGTCCAGATCGACGTCGAAGAATTTAGTGCCGAAACCGAGGGGATTGTAGCTGGGCTCAAAGAGGCCGACCTCAGCGCTGATATCGGCGAATTGGCCCTGGCCGTCGTTGTGGTAGAGCGTATTGGTCTCATGGGCGAAATTGGTGACGAACAGGTCTTGGTTGCCGTCGTTGTCCCAGTCGCCAAAATCCACGCCCATGCCAGCCTCGGCGCGGCCGTCCTGGTTGTAGCGGCCCCCGGCCGTCAGACCTGTTTCGACGAAGTGGGTCTGGCGGTTTTCATAAAGGAAGTTTAGCGTACCGTCGTTGGCCACGTAGATATCGGTATCCCCATCCCAGTCGTAGTCAGAAAAGGCCACGCCCAAACCAGGGCCCTCTAATGTGATGCCCGCCTCATAGGTGATGTCGGTGAATTGGCTTTGGCCGTCGTTGCGGTAGAGCAAATCGCTCGTTGGGCCGTATTCGTCCGGGTCGCAATAGGTGCGGATATCGCCCCGCTTGCAGATGATGTTGTTGGCCGTAGTAAAGTCCACGTAGTTAACAACGAACAGGTCGAGGTCACCGTCTAGGTCGTAGTCTAGAAAACCGCAACTGGCACCCCATCGGCCATCGTCAACGCCCGCCCGTTTAGCGCTGTCGCTGTCGGCGAATTTTCCCGCATCGTTGCGATATAAAGCGTTGGGGCCAAAGCGGGTCACGTATAAGTCCTGGTCGCCGTCGTTGTCCCAGTCGGCAGCGGCCACACCCGTGCCGTAGCCGTTATCGCCGCTGCCGGGAGCGGCGTCGAAGCGGCCGTCCCCCCGGTTGCGGTAGAGCTTATCGGTCGGCAGGGGCTCGGGGGCTAGGCCGGTGAGATACGTGGAGTTGACCAGGTAGATGTCCTGCCAGCCGTCGCCATCGTAGTCCAAGAAAGCAGCTCCCGAGCCAAAAGTCTCTACGTAGAAATAGTCGCCCTGGGCACCGTTGTAGTGTACAAAGTCAAGACCGGCCGTCTGGGCGACATCGACGAAGCGCTGGGACTGCGTCGGTTCTTCCCGGATACAGGCCACCAGCAATGGGAACAGCAAAAGAGCACAGACGGAGCGGAACATGAATCAGCGCAGTAAAAAGGAGACCAAGACGGCAATGCAAAGGCCCCAGAAGAGCCAGCCGGAAAGGGCCTGAAACAGGACCAGAAAGCGCACTTTGCCCTGGGGACGCACGGATGCCGCGCCCGCAATAAAAAAAGTATGCAGACTGAAAAGCAGGCACTCCACCAAGGGCAGCCGACCATCATCTATCAGCAACAAACGGTACAGCAAGGCAAAGAGCGCCACCCAAACCAAAGCGACTAGAGCTAGGCGCCCCAAGTCGGTGCCGTAGCGCGAACTCAGGTCAAAGGCGATGAGGGCGTAGCGCTCGATAGAGGTCCAAGGCAAGTGGTGGCGACGGCGATCCAGCGACTCTATATAACAGCCACGGGCATCGGCAGCCATGCCGGAGAGGAGGAACTGGTGGCGCAGACCGGCATAGACGCGATCCAGATCGTAGTTGTCCTGCTCTGGGGGCTGGGCCAAGTGGCCGCGCAAATGATCCCAGGTGGAGAACAGGCGCTGGAAACGCGCGTTTTGCAGCAAAAGCTGGGCTCCAGGGCTCAGCAGCGAGTCGGGCATGGTGGCAGAAGGACGGAGATCCAAGCTGGGAGTGACTAGGTGGCGCAAGTCGAGGCTGATGCGAAAAAGGGCATTGAGCAGGAGATCGTCGTCACTATGGACACCAGTAAAGACCGCTTCTTTTGCGAAGATGCTGCCGTCGAAGACAGCTCCGTCGTCAAAACGGGCTTGTTCAAAGTGGGCAGAGTGAGCAAAAGCGATATTTACAAAAGTCGCCCGCTGCGCGAAAGCGGCTTGCTTAAACGAGGTTTCCCCGGCAAAGCGGGCACTGGAAAAATCGGCGGCGTCAAATTGGGCTTGCCAAAAAAAAGACCGGTCCAGAAAGCGCGCCCCGGCAAAGGAGACGGGAGCGCGCCAGCGCGCTGTTTTGAACGAGGCAACACCGGCAAAGCGGGCGTCGCTGAAATCGACCTGGCCAGTAAAAAGAACGTCCTCAAAATAGGCACCGCCCTCGCAGCGCAGGCGCGCGAAAGTAGCGTCGCTGAAGTGGGCTCCGGCGCAGGAAAATGCAGCGGCGAGGTGACTTTGGGTGAAGTCGGCCGTGGCGGTGAAGCGCGCATCTCTAAGATTGGTTTTTTGCCTTATCTCGCATTCTCGCAGGGCAAAGGATTGCAAGAATTGCGCTTCGGCTAGAGAAAGGTCAGCAGCAAAGGTAGTGCGAGAAAAGATCACCGGACCGAGAAACACAACCTCGGCCAGCAAAACTTCGTCGAGGAAAAGCACATCGGCCAATTCCAGCGCCGCCCGCACGGTGTCGAGATTGGCCGCTAAGCTGGACAGGCGACCCTTTACGGCTGTTTGACGTAAAACAAGACGGCTATGGTCTTTGGCCGTGCCTAGGAGATCCATTAATTCCCCGGCCTCAAGCAGGGTGTAGCTGCGGCCCGCGATAGTGGTATCGGTCGGAGCGCTCGGCTGGGCACTAACGGTCGTGGTCAGAGCGATTATCAGGGCGAGGACGGCCCGCTTCGATTTAACCCCGTTCAACGTCCACATGAGAAATATAGATACTCTGTAGAGGTATCTGGTGCAAGCGGTCGTCTCTTTACCAGCGCAGCGCGTCGCCCTTTTGAGCCGACCGCCGGAGTCTTTAGATTTTTGCGCTATATTGTCGAGTATCAGGAGCGAAAACTTTAGCGGTCAATGCTAGCAAGACAGCTTCTTAGAGAAAAGGACGCGTAAACCTTGGCGCATCGGCAACGGCTTCTAAGCGCATCGCGGAACCACACCGGACGCGACCGTCTGCTGGGGCTGCTCTTAGCTCTTTTTATTGGCAGTTGGGGATGGATCGGCTGCGATGAAAAAGAACGACAAACACTAACTGATGAGTCGTCACCCAACGCGCCAAAGGAAAGCAAACCCCAACCGCTAAAGGTCGAACAAGAGGAGCAGATTGCTGCCGAGATTTACTATCGTCGCGGTCGTCGCTACCTGCAAAATGGTCAGTATGAAGAAGCGATTGGAGAATTCAGCCGAGCCGTGCATCTGAAGCCAGATTTTGCCCTAGCCCTGGACCAGATCGGTTTGGCCTATACGCTGCAGCGAAGGTCAGGGGAAGCCATTCCATACTACAAAAGGGCCATCGCCCAAGCACCCGAGAATGGGATTTTCCTCATGCATCTCGGAAAAAGCTACATGGACCTGCGCGATTATGCCGAAGCCAAGAGGGCCTATCGACGCGCTCTTGAGTTGGGAGTAAGACGGGCAAAGATCTACTATGATCTAGGAGTGGTCAGTGAGCGAGAAAACGAATTGGAAACTGCCAGAAACTATTTCCAGCAGGCTATTCAGGTGAATTCCGAATTTGCCGACCCCTATTGCCGTCTAGGTGCCGTCCTAGAGAAACAGGGGGAGCCAACAGAGGCAGCTTATCTCTACCAGCAAGCGCTCAAAAAAGATCCCCGCCACATTCCCACCCACTACCGTCTAGCTCAGCTTTATCTCAAACAGGGACGCCGGGAAGAAGGTCTGCGGTTATTGCGGGATTTTCAACATCTAAAGCAAGCCGAGCGCGAACAGCCATAAGGCTGGGCCACACTTGCGATCGGCAAGACTTGACACCCAATAGACAAAAGGGATAGGTTGGGTCGCAACGACTAAAAAATGCGGCGATTCAAATCGATATATGTTCAGCCCCCATAGGAGAGTCTAATGTCCCAGCAACCAGCACTGGTTCACAAGCCCATCAAGCGCGGGGCCGAAGCCCACAGCAGCGAAGGCATAGTGCCTCCGCTCTTTCCCCGCACCATAGGCCCCAATAGTCTAAAGTACGTACAGGAGGTATTGGATTCGGGACTAACCCTCGATTCAGTGGGCAAGTTCGAGCAGGCGTTCGCCGCAGAACTGGGCGTCAAACACTGCATCGCCACCCCCACCTGCACCACGGCCATGGCCGCCCTAGCGCTGGCCTTTGACTTCGATCCTGGCGACGAGGTCATCATCAGCCCGCTCACCGATTACGGCACCGTGTACGGCGTGCTCATGCACAACTATATTCCCGTCTTTCCCGATACGGCACCGGGCACGGTCAATTTCAGTGCCGAGACCATAGAGCCCTGCATCACCGATCGCACGCGGGCAATTCTGGCGGTGCACAAATGTGGCCTGCCCAACGATATGGATCCGATCAACGAATTGGCCGCCAAACACGGCCTGATCGTCTACGAGGACATCTGTCAGGCCATATTCAGCGAATACAAGGGGCGCGTCGTCGGCACCCTCGGAACGGCCTCGGCCTTCTCTCTCGATTCGGAGAAAACCTTCAGCTCGGATAAAGGGGGTTGCATCGCTACTGACGATGACGAACTAGCGGAAAAAGTGCGCTTCCTCAGTTCGGGCCGCGCCGGGGTGGACGTGCCCCACTTCGGCCGCACCCACACGGCCTTTGGTCATGCCTACGATATGAGCCGCATGACCGCGGCGCTGTGCCTAGGTCAACTGGAGACCATCCGCGCTCAGGTAGCCAAGATCGACCGCACCGTGCGGCTGATCACGGACAAGCTCTCCTCTATTCCCGGCATCACGCCATTGCCCATTCCCGACTACGTCACCAAATATTCCGCCTGGATGTCCAGCTTCAGCATCGACCCAGAGGCCTTCAAATGCACGGGCGAGGAGTTTGCCGGCCAGGTACTAGAAGCTGGAGTAAATGGAGCCGGCCAGGGCAAGTATTACCTAATGCCCGCCGCCCTCCCCTTTCTCCAGGAATACGTGGACGCCAACAAATACCCGTTTTCGCGGCCGCCGGCCTCGCATGTGTACCACTACAGTTCCGCTACTTGCCCCACGGCCTGGGCTTTTCTCGAAAACTGGGTCCGCACCTGCTCGATTTCCGAAAAATGGGAAGATGAACACATAGAGATGATCGCGGCCATCGTCGAAGAAGTGGCGGACCGCAATCGGGTGGGATAGGTCCGTTGAGTAAGACGCTTAAACTCAAGACTCGCCATTACCGCGCCCTGCCCATAGACAAAGCC
>JAPOYQ010000959.1 GCA_026706505.1 Gemmatimonadota bacterium | reverse complement strand
GGTGGCTGGGGCACATGACCCGTATGCCCTCGCGGTAAAACTCGCGGAGCACGTCGAGACGGTCCGCGATAAAGCCGCTCACCAGCATCAGCACCAGCGCGATCCTGCCGTCGGCGACGATCCTAGAAATGTCATCGCCGGAGCAGGCGACCTCGACGTAGTCCCCGTAGGCCGCGGCGAACTGCTTGTGCTCTTCGAGGTCCATCATCACGCGCTCGACGAGCTCCTCGCCTTCAAAGAATGGCTTCCACTGCCTAGACCCGCGCGTCGGTTCGGTTAGGGGATCGAGCTCCGGCGTCTCGGCTACGTACTGTTCCTCCACCCCGAACGCTTGGATGACCACGTCGATGCATCCGCGGATGTTCTCCTCTAGATCTACCACAGCCGAGTACGCGTCGACCACGGTGAACTGCCGATGGAGCTGGTCGTACGGGCCGTGATCGAAGCGGTCGTCGAGAACGCAGTGGGTCGACGCGTCCAGCCGGCCGATCTTTTGGCCGATCGGCAGGCCCAGCCTCTCGGTCTCGCGGCTTTCGACGTACTTAGTGACTATGTCAGGTCGCCTAGTCATCCCGATTACCGACGGGCAGATGGCCGATAAAGTATGCCGCGGCAGGTACGGCTACCCCAGCCCACCGCTTTCGTTGTTGACGGCCTGCACCAGTGCCCGCATATAGGCGATAGAGTAGGCGACGCCCGCGCGACTTCCTCCCAGCATCTCGGGAATGTGGTCGGGGATAATGGCCCCGTCGAACTCGACAGCGCGCAGGGCCTGCATCACGCGGTGCATGTCCTGATAGCCGTCGTCCATCAGGGTTTCGACCCACGGATCGGGCATGGGGTTGGAGACGTTGCGGAAGTGAATTTTGAAGAGCTTGTTGCGCGATCCAAAGTAGTGTATCGCTTCTTCGACTGACGCCCCCATGCCCTGCTTGCCGCCCTCCAGCCAGCAGCCAACGCACAGACAGACGCCGATATTGGGACTGTCGGCGATGTCCATCGCCCGCTTGTACCCGGCAAAGTTGCCGAAAATGCAGCGCGGTATTCCGCCTAGGGCGTAGACCGGCGGGTCGTCGGGATGGATGCCGATATAGACCCCGGCTTCCTCGGCGACCGGCGCGACCTTACGGATCATGTACTCGTAGTTTTCCCACAGTTCGTCTTCTGTGTAGGCGCGGTCGTGAGTAAAGTCGCCTTCAAAGGTCTCGCTACCCCAGCGACCTGTGGCGTTTTTGATGTCGAGGGTTCGCGCGCTCATGCCGCCGCGGCGGGTGGTGCGGCCGGTACTCCAGATGCCATTGCCCATGTGGGCGTACGTGTGGTAGCGGATACCAGCGGCACCGAGGTCGCGGATGAATTGGATTAGTTCTTCGACTTTCTCGTCGCGGCCGGGCAGATTGAGCGTAATCTCTGGGACATTGTGGACCGCGTGATTGGCGATGCGATAGATCTGCAGACCGTATTGGGCAAAACGCGCCGCGAATTGCTTATAGTACTCAACGCTGTGCAACGCCGGGTCGTCAATCCCGAGCATGACCCATTCGACGCCGAGCTGTTGGAAGAATTGCAGATCCTCGCCGCTGGCCTTGTGCGAGGTCTGGACGGCGACTTGGATCCCCGGCTTGCTGGCGTACAAGCCGGGAACAGCGCGCAGTGCGTAAGGTCTGTTGGCAGTCATGGAGTGCCTTCCTTTATCAGTTCGGAAACCGGCTGCGACCTTTCCCAGCGCAGCGCGACTTCTTGGTCAATGCCGCAGAGCCAGTTCCAGGTGCGGATGCGCCGCACCCGATCGCGGTAAGATTCAACTTCGGTTGCGTACGGCAGGCGCAGGCGGTCGCGGTAGGCGGGAATCTCCGCCGCATCGCAGAGCCAGTCCCGCTGTGGTGCGGCCGTGCGGTGGTAGGAAAACTTGATCATGCTGCGGGCGCGGTCGTTGGTTTTAGGACCGGCCTTGTGCCAGATGCCATAGCGAGTTAGCACCACGGTGCCAGCCGGTACGGTCAGCGAGACTTGGCCGAGGATATCGCCGTAGTGGGCGATGGCCTCGCGATCGATGGCGCGGCAATGCGAGCCGGGTAGAACCATAGTTGGCCCATCGGCGATCGCGACACTGTGAGGGTAATAATAGCATTGGAGTTCAAAGACGTCGTAGCCGCTGCCCGAAAGCCCGTCTGAATGCCAGGTCTGGCCGAGGTGCTGCTCCTTGAAAAAGTGGTGGTGGCCGCCTCGGGGCACCAAGAAATCCTCGCCCAACAGCGAGCGCGCGACCCCGGCGACTTGGGGATGCAGGAGCACCTGCTGAGTGAAGTCGTCCGAGGCGATAAAGGCGTCGCAATTGCCGGGAGCGAGGTCGTCGCAGCAGCGGTTGAAGTTCTCGTCAATGACGCTTTCGAGGACGACCAAGCCGGAGGCGACAAAGTCCATGACACCGTCGTCGTCTAGCGTCGGTTTAATTGGCAACATCCCGTTCCTCCTAAACGAATTTTTCGAGCACGAATTCATAGCCGAGGTAGTCGTTGTCCTGGCCCTCGTACGCGTAGAGCTTGGCGATGGGAAACTGCACCACCCGCCAGCCATCGGCCACGGCCGCGAGCACTGATTCATAGGGCGGGTCGGCGCTGGGCAAAGTCGGCGTTTGCGGCTGGGTGGCGTCGTACAAGGCCCAACTAGCGAGCGGCGAGCGCATATTGGTCGATTTGGCGTAGAGATAGAGGATCTGCTGGCGGGGTTCGGCGAGCAAGTCATCGAGGCGGTCGAGATCCGCAGCGGTAATCGCCTCGGTGCGGATCTTGTCGCGGCACTGTGCCAACCAGTCTTTTACAGCTTCGTGCATATAGGCTCCCTATGGCGTCGGCCACATAAGAAAGCGCCCCCTTTTCGCGTGGTCAACAACCAGCGATGCACCTAGTAATCAACCACCACCTTGACGGTTTGGGGCTGGAGCGCTGCGTCGAAACCAGCGACTAAGTCGGGAAAAGGGACGCACTGCGATATGAGAGGAGTCACGTCTAATTGCCGCCGAGCTAACAGGTCAAGGGCCTGGGGAAATACGTGGGCAAAGCGGAAGGATCCGCGGACGGTCAATTCCTTTTGCATGACCAAGTTGACCGGCAGTTCAATCGGGCCGCCCTGGACACCCAACTGCACGATGGTGCCACCGGCTTTGCAGTGCGCGTACGCGGCTTGCAGGGCAGCCAGGGCACCAGAGGCTTCCACCACGACGTCGAATCCCTCGCCCGCCGCCTGCGCCACGGCCACCGGGTCGTCGGCGCGCACGGGCTGATCGGCCCACAGCGACGACGCCAAGTCGAGCGCACTTTGGCGAATATCGCTGACGGCGAGATGGGCCGCTCCGTAGTGTCGAGCGACCAAGCCGATGAGCTGGCCAATGGGACCAGCACCCGTCACCAGCACGCGCTTGCCAGCAATGCCCCCTGCTTGGCCGACGCCGTGGACGGCGATGGATAGCGGTTCGAGTAGGGCCGCTTGGCGATAGTCCATCGTCTCGGGAAGCAGATGGCAATTGTGCGCATGGACTTGCACGTATTCGCGGAACGAGCCGTCTTGGGGCGGGCTACAGGCGGCAGAACCAAAGTAGCGCATCTGCGCACAGAGGTTGTAGCGGCCTTGGCGGCAGTGGGCGCACGTGCGACAGGGATGGGACGGGTCAATGGCCACTCGGCTGCCCGCTGGCAGCACGTCTGCGAATGCGCCTGCATCGACGACTTCCCCGGCGACTCGTGCCCGAGGACAAAGGGGCGCTCTGGGACGAAATCGCCGTTTCTACCGTGCACGTAGTAGTGCAGGTCCGAACCGCAGATGCCGGTGGCGCGAATCTGCACTAAGATTTCGTCCGCGGTGATCTGCGGACGCTCGATTTCCGCGGTCCGCAGGTCGCGGGCACCGTGCAGGTAAAAAGCTCGCATGCAGCGGATAGTAGCGGCCAAAGTACAGCGCGTCAAGGGAAGGGCTGACCGCGGCGAGATTTGCCTGCCGCAGGCGTTGTGCGTACTGTGCAGACACCACTCTCGTTAGAAAGGGAACCTACCGTGAAACTCGGTCTCAAGTTCGGCCTCGACACACTCAGCAAAGAAAACCTGCAATTCGCCCAGCAGATGGGCGTCACGCACATCGTCGTCCACAGTCCCAGCCTCGGCAACGAGGGCGTGCTCGATTACTTCGAGTTGCTGCGGATGAAAAAATTCATCGACTCGTTCGGCTTGGAACTGTGCGCCATCGAGAACTTGCCCGGCGACCACATGCACCCCATCACCCACGCGACGCCAGCGCGCGACGTCCAGTTGGCGAAAGTCTGCACCTCCATTGAAAACATGGGAAAAATCGGCATCCCGATCCTCGGCTACTACTTCAGTTTGGCCGGCGTCTCCGGCCACTGGCGCGCGTACGACAGCGGCGGTGGGCGCGGTGGTGCCGGTCTTAAAAGTTTTGATTACGCCCTAGTCCAAGACGCGCCGCCAATCGTCGACGAACCGGTCTCGGTCGCCGAAATGTGGGAGCGGTTGGCCTATTTTCTCGAACGGGTAGTGCCCGTCGCCGAAAACGCTGGGGTCAAACTCGCCGCCCACCAAGACGATCCTCCGGCCGAAACCCTCTTCGGCACGGGGCGGCTCCTGACCAATCACGACGCCATGCAGCGGTTGCTCGATCTCGTGCCCAGTCCGAGCAATGGATTGGAGTTCTGCCAGGGAACCGTGGCCGAGATGGGGCCGGACGAGACGATCTCAGCCGTGCGCCGCTTCGCCGCACAGGGCAAGATATTCTACGTGCATTTCCGCAATGTGCGCGGTGGTTTCCCCAAGTTCGACGAGGTTTTTATCGACGAGGGCGACGTCAACATGATCGCCGCGCTCAAAGCCTATCGCGACGCTGGCTACGACGGGGTCATCACGCCCGACCACACGCCTCGCGTGATCGGCGACGAGCCGTACGGACATCGGGGCCGGGCTTTCGCCCTAGGGTACATTCGCGCCGGAATGCAGGCGCTAGAATTGCTGGATTAGTAAGAAGTGATGCAGAACATGGTGCCGAGGGCCGGACTCGAACCGGCACGTCCTAAGCGGACAGTGGATTTTAAGTCCACCGCGTCTACCAATTCCGCCACCCCGGCGCACAGACAAAAAAATGGAGGCGACGCCCGGAATCGAACCGGGGATAAGGGCTTTGCAGGCCCCTGCCTTACCACTTGGCCACGTCGCCTCAAAACAGGGGTTTGAAAGTACGCGGCAGGCGTGTTCCTGTCAACCTGCCTGCCGCCCGCTTGCCCTATGTGTTCCGCGCCAAGAATTAGGTAAAATGCGCTAACACCTCAACCGCGCATGGCGAGGTCAAAGACTACCACACAAAACGCTTTTGACACGGCGCACAAAACCTATAAACTAAAAAAGAGCTTTCACAATGCGACAATACCTCGACCTAGTAAGTCATTGCCTCGACCACGGCGAGGCCAAAGACGACCGCACGGGCGTCGGTACTCTCGCCATCTTCGGCTATCAGATGCGCTTTGATCTCGCGGACGGGTTCCCCTGCCTGACTACCAAGAAGCTGCATTTGCGCTCCATCATTCACGAACTCTTGTGGTTCCTCAAGGGCGACACCAACACGGCCTATTTGCAAAAGAAAAAGGTCAGCATCTGGGACGAATGGGCCGACGAAAATGGCGACCTCGGCCCGATCTACGGCAAGCAGTGGCGCAACTGGACAACCCCAGACGGCCCCATCGACCAAATTCAAGGCGCCATTGATCTGATTAAGACCAATCCCGATTCGCGCCGCATCCTCGTCAGCGCGTGGAACGTCGGCGAGTTGGAGCAAATGGCCCTCATGCCCTGCCACTGCCTGTTCCAGTTTTTCGTCGTTCGCGGTCGGCTTTCCTGCCAGCTCTATCAACGCTCTTGCGACGTGGGGCTTGGCGTGCCGTTCAACATCGCCAGCTACAGCCTGTTGACCATGATGATGGCCCAAGTCTGCGGCTTGCAGCCCGGAGAATTCGTCTGGACCGGCGGCGACGTCCACATCTATCAGAACCACGTCGCCGCACTGCGCCAACAACTCGCCCGCCCGCCCCGGTCACTACCGAGGATGACCATTAAAAATCGCAGCCAGTCGATTTCCGACTTCCGCTACGACGACTTCAAACTACTCAACTACGATCCCCATCCCTTCATCCGCATGGAAATCGCCGTCTGACGGGCTTATTGCACCGACCTCTCGGTCGGCGGGTACTACTGTTCTCAGTCTTGGTTGAGGGTGCTCACCTGCGGATGGGCCGCATCCATGGCCCAAGCCCCGATCTCTCCGTCCCCGTCCAAGTCGGCCCGCACCACCAACAAAAACCCCTCGCCGACGGGCCAGAACTCCCAAGTATAGCCCTCTATCCGCCACCAAGCGGGCCGTATATTTCCGTCGTTCGGATCGAAGTAGCGGTCGTGCTTATCAAAATGGACCTTTTCGAGCAAGTAGAGTTGTTCCAACCGCGCCTCCAATTGGATCAAGGCCCGCTGATGAGGGGTCAAGCGAGCAAAGTGCACCACCCCCAGTCCTATGATCACCAGCACCAAGAGCGTCAACTCGATCAGTCTCAGCGGCATGGGATCTCCACTTCAGCGACGATTTGGCCGGCGTCTAGGTCAATCGGCTCGGAATGGCGTCCATAAGGCTCGGAATAGCGAAAGGGATTGAGCGAGCCGCTACCGTACTCGCCGTTGCCGTCGCGATCTACAAATGCCCACAGCGAATAGGTGCCGGCCAGCAGGCCGTTCAGCGCAAAACGCCCGTCCTCATCGATCCACTCAGCGTACGTCCGCCCGTCCTCGCAGACGACCGCGACCCGGACGCAACCCATTTCCTCGACCTGCACCTGTCCCCGAATTGCCGCAGTCTCCGCGCCGACTGTAAACGAGAGCGCGAGCAGGCTATCGGCGAGGCCATTGCCAGCCCGATCCGCGAGCCGAGCGGCCGGCCCCGCGAGCTGATACGCACCCGGTGCCAGCGGTTCGGCGGGCGCAAAGCGGGCGCAGTTGGGCGCTGGCCACAGCCAATCCCCCGCTAGTGCTTGCGTCGAATCGCTCTCCGTCCAAAACCCTTTCAACGCAACTGGATTCATGGCCTCAGAAAAAAGCAAGTCCAAAGCATCCCTTGAGGCCAGTTGATTTCGCGCCAGCGCGACAAAAGAGGGTGGCTTGCGGTCAGCCCGTCTACTGCCGCGGACAGGCGCATCCCACTGCACGGGCGCACCAGCGAGCGCGAGCTGCACGGGATAGCGCCGGCCCGGCTCCTGCGCTGCCGTTTCGACGTAAATTTTTTCCTCTGCATTCGGGGCCGCATATAGCGACTCCACCGCCAGCCCAGTGACCTCCAGTTCTAAGTCTCGCGGGTCCACGGCCGCAGTAAACAGCAACATCAGCCGCTCGGCGTGTACGGCTTGGACCCGCTTGAGTACGGGCGCGGACATCTGGCGCCGCATGAGCGCTAAATCGCCTGCCAGCACTTCTTCCTCCCCCACTTCCACAGAGGACGCTGGCAGAGCCAACCACTCGTCGTCGTCAGGCAGGGCGTTGCGATTGGCATCCCTAAAGGCCAGTACCCGATAGTGGCCCGGAGCGAGACGGGCGAACTCATAACTTCCATCGGCACCGCTTTGCGTCTGATAGGACGGTTCGTCCAAACCTACCTCTCCGCTAAAGGTTCCCAAGTCATAGGCCCAAACGTGGACACCGGATACAGGTTGATGGTCTTGGTACACCCGGCCCCGCACCAGTCCCTGATCGAGCTGTGAGCCGGTGGCAAAAGCTAAGGTAAAGGATTCCGTCAAGGCATTGCCCCGTAGATCCCGCGCCCCGGTACCCACCGTCAGCACATAAGTTCGCTCCTCGGCCAAAGGCATGGCAATGCGCAGCCGTGGGCCACGCCACGACAATTGCAGCGGTCCGGCCGGCGATGTGAAAAGAGCGGCTTCAGTCTGCTCGCGATTCATGGGTTCGCTGAAGACGATTTCTACTTCGGTATCCCGCGTCACTTCCAAGGCATCGCTCTCTGGGTAGTGAGACAGAATGCGGGGCGGCTCTTTGTCCACCGGCCCTCCGGTGGGCGGCCCGACTTTGGCGCAACCCAACAACAGCGCGACCAAGACGCTAATCAGCACCGTGCGGGTGGGCCTCGGCGTAGATGGCTTGTAGGTGCTCTAAGCTCACTTCGGTATAACTCTGAGTCGCGGCCAAGGTCGCATGGCCGAGGAGCTCCTTGACGGCCACCAAATCGGCACCAGCGTCGAGGAGATGGGCAGCAAAGGAGT
>JAPOYQ010000533.1 GCA_026706505.1 Gemmatimonadota bacterium | reverse complement strand
CAGGCCCGGGTGGCGGAATAGGCAGACGCAGGGGGCTTAAACCCCCCAGCCCCCCTAGGGGGCGTGTGGGTTCGACTCCCACCCCGGGCACTAAGGTGATTCCTTAACGTGTAATATAACCTGCTTAAATGAGAAATTCATGGGTGTTGGTTATCATTTCTATAATCACTTGTGCTTGTTGGCTCTCAATGACCCGGCAGGTCGAGTTCCTTCCGGGCATGAGAACTCCAATTCTTGCGTCGCGAACAACATCCCTAGCGGCATAGGGTCTTCTTCCTCCCGCGGTGTTCGCCCTTTGCAGGTTTCTCGCGAGATGTTCTTGTGCATTTGACGGAATTCCGCAGACTTGCTGCGCCGACCTTGAATCAGGGCGTCGCTCCTCGCTAGTCATGCCCACGCATTTTCTCATAGGTGGCCCCTCGGTGGCGTCCCCGAATCTGCCGACGACTCTGGCCCTACTTCAGGATGAGTACGCGTTCACGCAGACCAGGCTCCTGAGCCCCCAGGACTTCATTAGAGAGTCCGGCAAGAGGGGGGTCAGGCTCGTTCGTGGGCAACTCGAGCTTCTCCATCGCCGCCGAGTGCTCCAGCCCTTCTACAGGGTCCATTCCCGGCCTGTGGCCGAACCCGGAGAGTCGTTTGGCCCCTTGGGATATTTTGACTCGGCCCTGAGCGAGGTTCGGTTTGCGCTGGCAGAAGGGCATCTGAGCGATCCTGCGCGTCGTCGCTTCGCGCCGTGGCCTAGCTCGTGGACGCGCCCTTCGCTTTGGTACTCGCACAGCCAGCTGCTGGTCCTGCGGTCTGTCTCCCACATTCTGGCGCGGATGCAGGGAAGCTGGGTTGGGGACCGCCTGGAGTTTCACTTGGCGTCTCTTGACGCTCGTACCAGAAAGATGTTCGCGCGCGAGCGGTCGCTCGCGTTCTTGGTGGAGGCCCTTGCCGCAAAGTACCGGCCGCGGGTAGTTGGGTCGGTTCGGCTGGTTGCAGGCAACGACGAACAAGACCAGTTTCGCTTCATCAACGGCGACGAGAATCCTCCGGGGCTGCAGCAGGAGGAATTGTCCAGCGAAGTGTTCATCCGACAAGCTGACCAACTCCTGTCACTGGCGAACGGCTTTGACCCGCTTGGAGACTGGAGCGAGATCGTCAGAATGGGCGACCCGCGCCGCTGGGAGGATCTCCGCTACGACGCGCTGATCGCGCATGACTACAGACTCGCAGCGGAATACCTTCTCAGGTACGTGGAAGATCAAGCGCGGTTAGGGGTCGCCGCGCCGCTTGATGAGCCTCCAACAGGAGTCTTCCACCCACTACAGCAGCGCCTCCGGGTGGTAGACCGAGAGCGTGCAGAAACAGTGATGCGATTCGGCATCAGCGACCGCCCGGCACTCGTGCTCGCGGTTGAGGGTCACGCCGAATCCGAGATAGCGCCGCGAGTCCTAGATGTACTGGGCTATGACCCATTGGCGTCGCGAATCGAAATCGTGAACCTAGAAAGCATCAAGGGAGATGTGAAGCTGCTGGCCCGAGCCGTGGCCGTACCACGACTGGACACCGACGGCGATCGCTACTCCCGCCTCTTCTCACCGTTGACGTCGTTGATGGTCGTAGTGGACCCCGAGCCTCCATATGAGAGCGCAGGCAGCGTGGAAGCCAAGAAGAGCGAAATGATCGAGAGCATCTTGAATTCCCTGCCGCCTTCGCTTCGAAGCGACACGATGCGAAACGACCTAGCCCGGATTCTGCATATCCGCCGCTGGCCAGCGGAATTCGAATTTGCACACTGGACCGACCGCGAACTTGCAGAAGCCCTACAAGACATCTCCCATGTCGCAGCCGACATTCCTCGCCAAGAGCTAGCGGCCAACATCAGCAAGCACCGAGCCGCAGGAAGCGCAATCAAGCAGGTATGGGCCAACTGGCGATCACCCCCCAGCAAACTCGAACTCGCCCGCGCTCTCTGGCCCACCCTCGAAAGCCGTATCCGGGCCACGACAGCATCCCAGGAAGTACCAATTGTCCATGTGATCCAAGAAGCAATCTCCATCATGGAAAGCACGAAGAGAGTCAACGCCATGTCCCCACGCGACTCCCGGCCGTAAGGGTTGCGAGCTTTCCCCGTTCTCGTGGACTGATGAACTGCGCCGGTGGCCGCGACCGAGACCTTTATTTGGAAGTTGCCGCTGCCTAAGCCGCCCGGAGGCCGCAAGAACGGAGGACTCTCGCAACGAAAGTGAGTCTTTGTCGATGCGGGTCAGGATGAGGAGTGGCAGGATGGGGCAGAGGATCGGCTACGGAGACCGATGTGGCGGCAACATGCGCCAGCGGCGTTCTTGCGCCTGTTGTGTCCCTCGACATGGCTGAGGGAGTGCAGGTGGCCGTAGAGGCTGAGGTTCGGCGTAGCATGGCGGCTATGGGCGTGCCGGGCGATCGGATTGAGCGGTTCCTTCGCGAAAATCCGGCGGGGCGGCTTTGGGTGACTGTCGGATTCGCTTCTGCGTTCGGGCTGGCGTGGTTGGAAGAACGAACCGTCGGGCGCCCGGTCGAGCTGCTGATCGGCGATATCCGCACCGGGTTCTCCAATTGCACGGAGGCCGACCGCCTGGCGGCAATCCGGTTCATTCAATGACAAGACATATCGGTGCGCAATTGGTACCGCAAGCGTGGCGGCTACCGGGTGGCGCACGCCAAGGCGTGGATCGTCGAGCCCGACCCGCTCAACGAAAACTCGGGAGCGGTTTTGGTGGGCTCAGCGAACCTGACCAAACAAGGCCTCCTGAACAACATCGAAATGACGACCCTCGCCGACCCTGAAGAACACGAGCGGCTCCGAGCCGAGATGCGACGCATCATGAACGACGGCTGGCCCATCGAAGACAAACTCCTCGAACGCCTAGGCCACCGCGAGCTGAAACGGCCAACCAGCGAAATGGCCACGCCCCCTCCACCTCCTCCGCACGGCTACCTGCAGCCAAGTCCGACCCCTACGGTCCACAAGAGCAGATATCGGCACCGCCCCCGCCGGCGCACCTCTGCCCGCTCAACGTTCGGCGACCTTGCCAAGGCGGGAGCAATCGTGGCAGCAGGGCTCGTACTACTGGCAATGCTCCCATTCCTCCTTGGCCAATGCGAAAGCATGGGGTAATCCCTGAAGTCCTTCGAATTGGGCATCAACAGATGCGAGGCCTCAGCGCTCACTGATGGTCCTGGATCATGGATTAGCGGCGCCGAAGATGCTGTCGCCGTTATCGAGGTGGTTGATGTAGATGTGTCGCTGGACGGCCCTAACATCCCCTTGCATGACCTGTCACTGGTGTAATTTGGTGGGGGTGGTGGGCTTATGAACCGGTATCGTCAGCCAAAATTGACGGAGGATGCCGGGAGGTTTCCGAGTGGGACTGCTGGCCAGCACGCAGGGCGCGGTGAGGTATTTACCCGCCGCTGGGTGGTCGACTTGATCCTGGACCTGGCTGGCTACCGTGCAGTTGACGACTTGGGGGCTTCAGTAATTGTGGAGCCCGCATGCGGCGTCGGAGCCTTCCTAGTGCCGATTGCTGAGCGCCTAGCTGCATCCTGTAAGCGACATGGCCGTTCCTTGTCCGATATGGGGCAGGCCATCAGGGCGTTTGACTTGCTTGAGCACAACGTTGAAGCCGCTCGTGAGTCGGTCGTTGCTCGACTGGTCGAACTCGGGGAGCGACCCGATGTTGCAGAGTGCCTTGGCTTGCAGTGGGTGAGGCAAGGGGACTTCCTACTTGGCGATTGCGGAGGTAACAGATTCTTTTGTGCCAATTTTGTTGTAGGGAACCCGCCTTATGTGAGGTTAGAGGACATCCCAACTGAATTGAGCTTGGCGTATCGGTCGGAGTGCGCCACGATGCGAGGCAGAGCCGACATCTATATCGGCTTTTTTGAGAAGGGCTTGTCCATGCTCAGCCCCGGAGGCAAGCTTGCGTTTATCTGCGCAGACCGTTGGATGCACAACCAATACGGCAAGTCGCTGCGATCCCTTGTCTCCTCCGATTATGCAGTAGACACGATTGTAACTATGCACGCGGTAGACGCGTTTGAGGACATGGTCTCGGCCTATCCGGCCATCACGATTCTGCGCAACGGCCGACAGAGCTCTACCCATGTTGTGCAGGCCAAGGCGGGCTTTGACGAAGTGGACGGACGCGCCTTAGTTGACTGGCTCGCGAATGCGGAAAATGCTGCTCCTGCAGGGGGCCGCTTCGAGGCCGTGATTCTTGACCAGTGGTTCACCGGCGGAGACCATTGGCCATCCGGCTCGTCCGACCAGCTGGAGTTGATATCGGAACTCGAGGAGCACTTCGAGCCTCTCGAAGACCGGCGAACTGGCACCCGAATTGGAATCGGAGTTGCCACTGGCTGTGACGACATCTTTATTGTTGAGGATGCAACAGGCGTTGAGCGGTGTCGCTTGCTGCCGCTGCTGACCGCACAAGATATTGCTTCGGGCACACCGAAATGGAGCAATCGGTTCCTTGTTAACCCTTGGGACGAAGGCAACCTTGTTGACCTTGGGGCTTATCCCGGCCTCGCCTTATATTTTGAGCGCCACCGGAACAGACTCGGAGCGCGGCACGTGGCCCGTAAACGGCCGGACTCCTGGTATCGGACAATCGACCGGGTCGACCCCGGCCTTCAGGCACGACCGAAGCTGCTCCTTCCCGACCTCAAATCGGAGGCTCACCCTGTGCTTGACAATGGCGGATACTATCCACACCACAACCTGTACTTCGTTGTTTCTGACAAGTGGGATCTAGAGGTACTGGGAGGGCTGCTTCTATCGGACATCGCGAACCTGTTCGTCGGTGCCTACTGCGTGAAGATGCGCGGGGGCACCTACCGGTTCCAGGCCCAGTACCTCAGGAAGATTCGAGTTCCTTCCCCGGACGCTATCGACGCGACCACAGCAGCTGCCCTCTCCCGAGCATTCAGACGAAGAGACCGGGCAGCGGCCACCGACGCAGCCGCTGCACTATACGGGATCAAACGGTCGGATCTGCTCGGCGCGACGGCGTGACAGTCGCTAGCAGACCTGGCTAGGCCGTTCTGCTACTTGGGTCCCTCCCAGTCGATGTCGGGATTGGTGGCCATGAACTGAAGGCACCTCCCGTGGATTGCCGAAGCGAACGCCTGGAAGCTCACAGAGCCCGAAGGCAACCTCACTGCGCCAGAGACTTTGTCGGCGAGCACGACACAGGCCGCATCTAGCAGCCGCTCTCGAACCATCCGCTCAAAGAAGATCACGTACCTGTCCGCATAGCTGGCGCCGTCGAAGGCCGGATCGGGATCCCATATAGCGCTCCGCGGCTGCACGCTGGTGGTGAAGGCCCTGTTGTCCTCCAAGAGCATGAAATATCCGAGCCATGGTCGAAGCGGCGTGATTATCTCGCGCTCCACCGCCTTCCAGACATCGACAGCTTGGCCCAGCGCCTCGTCTGTACGGTTGTTGTAGTTCTGGCCCGGGCTGCTGCCAGCCATTGACTTCAACTCGATGATCCCAACCACCCGATCAGCAACCATCACAACTATGTCCCAGCTCTTGTCCCGGCGGAAGTAGCCGGCAATCGGGCGCCTCTTCACGTCGATGAGCTTGGCCGGTATCCCCGCGTCGACGAAGACGCTGACTACTAACTCGTGCAGAGCATCCAGATGGCGACCTCCCGTCACCTCGGAACGAATGCCGGTGTTGAACACACCCCTATTCTCCGACTCGTCTGCCTGCGACCGCCGAACATCCCAATATTCGGCAACGGCAACGCGAACCGAATCGCTGTAGTCGGGAAGATGCGAGGGCATAAGACTGCTTTGGCACCCACAGTATCTCAAGCTCTCACTCAGCCTGCGCGGACCGCGATACACACCTGAACCGCCTTGGCTCCCCAGAGGTGGTCATGACCGTCACTTTGGCGGACGACCCCTAAGAGCCAAGAACTCGATTCCCAACGGCTGCCGGTTGATCGACCCGGCATTTGGCCGCTGGCACGTCCTCATGAGGGAAAGGGTCCATTCCAATTGCATCCGAGTATTGACAACGCTGGTGGCTGCCCGATCCGATACCGACAAGGACTTGGCAATCCTCGACGAGGCCTTGGGGACTGCGCACTGATGGCTGGTGAACGCGACGCTATGCGGGTGGCGGACGCTCAGAAGCCGCGCGTCGGCGGCAGCATCTTCGAGATGCTTGAACCCTAGGTGTTCGAGCTGGACGACGACACGGTCATCTTCTCGGTCATCAGTGACGGCCTCTTGTCCCAAAGCCTGACTGACGTGGCGATGGACTGCTGCCAGGGCCAGGTCATCTCCATGGTGAACGTAGACCGGTGCCAACTCATCTGCCTTTTGGTAAAAAGACGGGATGGGGAATCGTACATAGCCGGGTCGGAAGGCACAGCCGCCACCTTGTCATTGTGCCGCGCCACCACCTCAGTGTCGGATTGGTACGTCAAGAGATGCGCGTCCTTTGAGGCCGTCCGGCCGCGGCTTCCACACATTTGCCGGAATCAGGCGGCCGAGGGAACCTCAAACCACTGTTGTGGCCTAGACATTGCTCCACTTTGTGGATCATGCCTCCAAGAAGAGGGACAGCCTAACGAAGCGTCACTCACCACACGGGGGGGATGGGACCCCAAGAAATTTGACAGGACGTAAGAGCGATGGGACATATGCTCTGCCCGAGCTCAAGATGCCCTTCATACGTCGGGTACCTAGCGCTGTTCAGATGGCGGTTGGAGAAGTACGCCGCAAGGAGGTGTCGGCCAATTGTACGGAGAGTGGTGGATCGAGACGCGCGAGCGTCCGCCTAAGAACTACAAGCCTCCCAAGCACACCGTCGCGGGGAAGCTCCTGGCTGATGGAATGTCTGGCTGGACTTTAGAAACGATCGGAAGTCTGACCGCTGAGTCCATTCGGCACCATATGGGAAGTCGCGTTGTCAAGACCGAAGACGACCTTGTCACAATCAGAGGTACGGACAACGCTGGAAAGTCATACAGCCTGCTTGGGTGCTACGACACCCAGTTGACAATGCAGACCTCAAACATCCGCGACGGCGTGCAGCGCTGGGCGGTGAGCACCATCGTCGAGGGAAATGGCATTTGGGTAGACCCCGATTCCGAGGTCGAGGAGGTCGCCATGTCATTTCGCGATCTCGCAGCGTGGGCGACAGACATCAGAAATCCGCCGTTCGACATCGACGACGAAGCACAGGTCGTCTCATTCAATTGGAAATGGAACGACGAGGAGGGCCTGGCGCAGGACTGCCCGGTCAGACTTCACCATGGCTTCAGTTGGTCGTATTCCGACAGCAGGTTCCTTGCAGACGCCTCCGCCTCAATCAGGATCTCCGAGACGCTGAAACTCCTGCAAGTCGCCGATAAGTGGATTCTCCCATTCAATGACCTGATGTCTCTGCTCTCGATGCGCCCGAGCTATCCAGTTAGCATTCGCGCCCATCTCTTGGAGAGATTCGGGCAACAGCGCCCCATCGAGATCAACATTCGGATTCCGCAGGCATTGGACCACTTAGACGAGGGCGACCCGGAGAAGAGCAGCGGCTCGCGCCAGTTGGAGATGCGTGCCACCCGTGCCGGGCTACAAGAAGCGGGTGTGACTTTTGAGGCTCTATTGGGAGGCTGGTTTGCAGTCCGCGACAATGACAAGCTTCGCGTGGCTTTCGAGCGTCTCGCGGACTCCCAAACCAAGACATCAGGATTCTCTTTCGATGACTCGTTACTGCATGCCTGCAACGGTCTCGAAAGCCTTCACGCTGCGTGCTTCGATGGAAGCCTGTCCGAAGACGCCGACACGAAGGAGATACTGGCTCGGCTTCGAGATGTCCTACCCGACAGCCGCAAGGACCTGCTCCCAAACCTGCTGGCGACTACCCGAAACAAGAGCTTCATGACAAAGACAGACGAAATCGCCCAAAGCTGTGGAGACACGGGACGAGCCATCCAGAAGGCCTACCCCAACATGGTCGCAGACATCAAAAAGTTCCGCAATAGAGCAGCCCATACCAACACCAAGCCAAGAGATACCACCGGTCAGATTGACGTGCTCATAGGCATCCAATGGCTGCTGCGCCACTCGCTGCTCCAATCACTCGGAATCCCGACAGCGGAATGCGATGCCATCATCCTCCCGAACTTCGTCTTCAAGAACAACCTGCGACGCCTCGGGGACCGCCACGCATCCGGCACGGCCTGACCATAGATCGGTGCTGGAGAACTCTCTGCTTGGCACTCGTAGATGGCCTGATCACACGAGCATCGGAACTGTGGGC
>JAPOYQ010000245.1 GCA_026706505.1 Gemmatimonadota bacterium | reverse complement strand
TCCTATTCCGAGCGCGCCCACTCGACCTTTTACGCCCGCAATGAAGCCCTCGGCGGCGCGGCCTTCCGCGAACACTTCCACCACGACGACATCATCCACTACAACTTAGGCGACACCTTCGACGGCATCGTCACCCCGGAGACTGTGCCACCGTACACAGCAGAAGACGCTGCCCGTTTCGAGATTGACTACGGCATCCTCGAACAATATCTGGGCTTTTTCGCCGGCTGCGATATCCTCATCGCCGACCCCGGAGCCGAAATCGACCTGCTGGCGATGACCGGCCGCTTCGACCTGATCCGCGAGTACTTAGGCTTCCTGCGCCAGCGCTTCGACACCGTTATCACCAGCGTCCACCACGCGGGCGTAACCCTACCGCTCCTTGAAGCCGAAAACATTCCCGTCGATGGCTACCTGACCACCGTCAACGCCCTGGGCACCTTCATGTTCCCCACCCGCGATATGGCCATTGACGCGATCAAAAACGCCAGCAAACCCGTCATCGCCATCAAGCCACTAGCCGGCGGTCGCTACCTTGGCCCCAAGGCATTCGAATATGTCTTCAAAGAGGTAGGCGTCTCAGCCTCGATGTTTGGGATGGGCACCCTAGGCCAAGTCCGCGAGACTACGCAAGCTGCACGAGAAGTTCTGGGGGTTTAATCTGCTCAAGTAGTATGAACTTCACCCACTGGATTTTCGATCTCGATAACACTCTGGCCGATAGCGCCATCGATTTCAATGCTATGCGCCAGGAATTGGGTCTGCCTTTGGGGAAAGGCATGCTAGAAGAAATTGACACCCGCCCCGCCGCCGAAGCGGCTGCGCTCAGACGTCGCCTTGCCGCGCTCGAACGCGATTATGCCCTCCGCGCCCAGCCTCTGCCCGGTGTCCACGCGCTGCTGAGTTCACTGGTCGAACGCGGTTTCCGGCTCGGCATCCTCACCCGCAACAACCACGCCAATGCGTTGCAGACGCTCGCCGTCTGCGACCTCGCCGAATTCTTCGACCCCGCCCACGTCTTAGGCCGCGACGAAGCCGCCCCCAAACCCGATCCCGATGGCATCCACAAGCTGCTCTCCGCCTGGGGTGCTGCGCCGGCAACCGCCGTGATGGTCGGCGACTTTCGCTACGACCTCGAAGCTGGCCGCCGCGCCGAAGTTACCACCATCTACTACGATCCTCTCGATCAAAACGAGTGGACTGATAAAGCCGACTTCCGCGTCCAAAGCCACGCCGAACTGCTCGCGCTGGTGCGTCGGGCACACGGCTGAGAACATGCTTGCCGCCAACAAAGAAGGCTGATCGTGTTCGCTACATACGCCAAGCCCCAACACGGCTGGCTTCGCCGATCCGCTTTTTGCGCCTTTCTACTCTCGCTTGTAGCCGGGCCGTTGCTCGGCCAAACTGCATTCATCAACGAAATTCACTACGATAACACCGGCAAGGATACCGGCGAAGCCATCGAAATCGCCGGCCCAGCCGAGACCGATTCTAGCTTTGGCACCGTAAATGCCGAACAGGTCTTTGGCACAGACGCGGCCTCTCCCCCGATGCTCAGAATCTGCGAAATTCAGGGGGCTGGCCACAGCTCCCCGCACAAGGACGAGCAGGTCGTGGCACGGGGCATTGTAACGGCTGTCGCTCGCAATGGATTCTACTTCCAAGACCCAACAGGAGACGGCGATGAACGCACGTCCGACGGGATGTTCGTCTATACCAAAAGCGCCCCAAAGGTCGCCATCGGCGACGAGGTCCAAGTGACCGGCACCGTGATTGAATACATTCCCGGCGGCGCGGCTACCAACAATCTGTCGATAACCGTGTTCTCGCAGCCCGACCGCATTCAGACCTTGTCAACCGGCAACCCCACGCCGGCCCCAGTAGTCCTTGGCGCGGCCGGCCGCCGACCGCCGACAAGGGTAATCGACAACGACCGCTTCGCAGTTTTCGACCCGGCCGAGGACGGCATTGACTTTTACGAGTCGCTAGAAGGCATGTTGGTGGAAGTGCAAGACGCGGTCGCCATCAGTCCGACCAACCGCTTTGGCGAAATTGTCGTCCTCGCCGACGCTGGAGCCGGGCAGCAGCTCAACTCGCGGGGCGGGTTGAATCTAACGCCACATACCCTGCATCCGCAGCGCATCCAACTCGACGACAGCCTGCTATCCGGCGACATGCCGGCCGCGCAGGTCGGCGATGCCCTCGGCGATGTTCGTGGCCCAGTTAGCTACCGCTTTGGCAACTTTGAGGTGCTGGTTTTGACCGAGCCGATGGTCGAGAGCGCCGGCTTGGCACCGGAAACGACCGCCCTCGTCGGCACGGCCACGCATCTGACGGTGGGCAGTTTCAACGTGTTCAACCTCGACCCCAATGACGACGACAAAAGTACGGACCTAGCGGACGGTCAATTCGCAGACATTGCCGACCAAATCGTCCATCGTCTGCGTGCGCCGGATGTGCTGGCCTTGCAAGAAGTGCAGGACAACAGCGGCGCGGTCAGCGACGGCACCACTTCAGCGGACCAGACGGCGCAAACGCTCATTGCCGCCATTGCTGCAGCCGGTGGCCCGAAGTATGCGTATGCCGATGTCGCGCCCCCAGATGGGGCCGACGGCGGCCAGCCGGGCGGCAATATCCGCGTTGCGTACCTCTACCAGCCCGGTCGGGTGGCCCTGATTGGTTCGGTAGAGCGCATTGAAGACGACGCCTTCCGCCACAGCCGCAAACCGCTCAAGGCTGTGTTCGATTTCAAGGGAACTAAGCTGACGGTGATCAACTGCCACTTCTCGTCCAAGTTTGGCAGCCCACCCCTCTTCGGTCGAATCCAGCCGCCGACCAATGGCGGGCTCGCCCAGCGCCTCGCCCAAGCCGAGTTCATCCACGACCTCGTCGCCGACCTGCTAACCATTGATCCCAACGCCAACATCGTCGTGCTCGGAGATCTCAACGAAAGCCCGTTTCCGCTCGCCCCAGTGCAACCGCCGCCGGGCGACGTCCTGCAAACGCTCGCCGGCACGCCGCCGGTCCTCTTCAATCTCGGCGACGCGGTGGATGGAGATTCGGCCTATTCTTATAACTTTCAGGGAATTTCCCAGCAGCTCGATTACCTGTTGGTCAGCTCGGCCCTGCTCGCGCTTCAGCCCGAGTTCGACCACGTCCACGTCAACACCGAGTTCCCCAACCAAGCCAGCGATCACGACCCCATCCTCGCGCGGTTGCTGCTTTACTAGGATCCCCGCCGTCCACTCCTTCGCATATTGCCCGCGCCGCGCTGGCCGCCTCGGGGTGAATAAAAACTACTGCGCTGCTGGTCAAAGCGGTCGCCGCCCTTGCCCGACCCGCGCCCGGTCTTATCCTTGCGCTCGTGCGCCTCGCTCAGATGCAGCTTCTGCCCCTCAAATTCCTTGTCGTTGAGATGAGCGATGGCCTCTTCGCCTTCGTGCCGAGTAGCCATCTCCACGTAGCCGAAGCCGCGCGAGGCACCGCTCTTCTTGTCTCGGGCGATGGTGGCTGCCACGACTTTTCCGTACGGTTGGAAGAGCTGGACCAGTGCCTCCTTTTTGGTCGTCTTTGCCAAATTACCTACGTATATGTTCACAGTGTACTCCTTTCGCTGGCGCGGATTGTTTTCTTTCGCGCGTCTTGTCGTTCATCCCTCCGATTTGGACGCCGGTAACGCCTGGGATATCCTCATCGAGTCTCGCAAGTCGGTTGATTTTCCGCAAATCGGGCTATCCACACCATAACCACGTGATCGTAGAGTACCGCTCTCTAATGGCGTCGGTTTTCCCGGCTAGCGCTGCATCCGCGTCTTTCCGTACCAATCCATCATCCTCTCCACCATTTCTCCCCGCGCTCCCGCATGAGCCGGGTCGTCGTACAGGTTGTACAGCTCGTCTGGGTCCTCTTCTAAATGATACAACTCCCCGTAGGGTTCCCCGGGGTAAAAAACCAATTTCCACGCCTCGGTTCGCGCCATGATGCGCGGGCCGTACTCGGAAAACGCGGTCTCGTGCAATGCGGTCTCTTCTCCGCGCAGCAGCGGCCCCAAAGAAAATCCCGCCGCCCCAGCCAACGGCCCCAATCCCGCCATTTCCAACAGGGTCGGGCCTAGGTCAATCAGCTCTACTAGCGGATCGCGCACTCCCAGCCGCTCGACTCCGGGACCGGCAAAAACCAACGGCACCCGCGCCACTGAATCGTAGTGGGACGAGAACTTATAGACTTGGTGATGGTCGCCAAGGCAGTCGCCGTGATCCGAGGTAAACACAAAAACCGTGTTATCCAGTTCGCCCCGCTCGTCCATGGCCGCGACCATCGCGCCGACCCAATCGTCAATGGCCGTGATGTTGGCGTAGTAGTGCCGGCGCATGCGGCGAATGCGCTCTGGGGTCGCCCGACTCCACCAGATCGCTGCGGGCGCGTGTTTGCCATCCATGCCCTCCATGGCTCGGCGCTGTGGCGGCGGCTTGGTGTCCAGTTCGTTGGGGATCCCCACAGGATCGGGAATTTCCACGCCCTCGTAGCGCGCCAGCGCGGACGCGGGCGCGTCAAAGGGGTCGTGCGGGCCGGCGAAACCGCTCCACAAAAAGAGCGGCTTGGCAAAGTCGTGATCGCGAATGGCCCCCACGCTCCAGCGTCCAACGCAGTTGTCGATAAACAACTTTTCGTCGTGCGGCCACACGGCCGCGCCCAAGTAATCCGGCCAATTGGGCACGTCGCGGTAGTAGGTCAGCGCCGGTCGCCGAAGCCCGAATTGCATCAGGTACAAGTCGTAGTCGTCTGGGTCGGGGCCGTGGTGGCCCTGGTGATAGTTCTTGTTTTCGACGACCGTGCGGTGGCGGAAACCGCACGGCAGGCGAATGGGCGCGGTGTGCATTTTGCCGATGCTGACCGTGTGATAGCCGCCGTCTCTAAGCTGCTCGATCCAATTGGGCTGGTCGGGCGTCAGCCACGCCTCGTTGCGGTCAATGCCGTGGGTGTGGACGTACTGGCCCGAGACAATGCTGTTGCGCGACGGGCCGCAAACGGCCCCTTGCACAAAGGCGCGACTAAACGCCATGCCGCGAGCGGCCAACCTGTCAATGTGCGGGGTGATGACGTGGTCGTAGCCCAAGCAGCCGAGCGTATCCCAGCGCTGCTGGTCGGTGACGATCAGGACGATGTTGGGCGCGCTATTCTCTGTCTTGCTCATGCTTCGCAACGGCCTTTTCCAATTCGGGTAGCAGCACGTTTTTGACCCAACTAAAATCCGGATTGATTGCGAGCGCCTTTGCAAAGGCTGCTCGCGCCAGCGCTAGCTCGCCTAGATCTTGGTAAGCGATGCCGAGCCAAGCGTAGGTGCGGCTGTGTCCCCATACAGGGCGGATAGGGTCGCTCGGCTTTTCTCGGGCGAAGAGTTCGGCGGCGCGCTGGAATCCTTGCAGGCCCTTTTCCTTGCTGCCACCAAACATTCCGGGGGTGTTAAAGTCGCGGATGGCCGTGCACAGCACGACGCGCGGATTGTCGGGTGCAAGTTGTACCGCTTTTTTCAGAGCCTTCTGTGCTCTGCGCCCCAAGACCATGCCCTTGATCGGGTTGAGGCCGATCTGTCGTCCGTACGCGCTCGATAGCAGGGAGTATGCTTCGGCCGCTTGCGGGTCGATCTCAGTAGCCTTTTGCAAATGCTCGACAGTGGTTTTGAGGTGCTCAGAAGCCGCGCCTTTGTTTTCTTCGCCCGCGGCCAACAGGTAATCGGCGATGCGGTAGTCGGCCAAGGCAATGTAGTAGTGGCCCCACGCGGCCAAGCTAGTGTCGGCCAAGGTGCGCTCGAACGTGGCTTTAGCCGCGTACATCGCATCGAGAGAGCCTCCATTTTCACCGGCTCGCAGTATCTGTTTGCCGCTGACGAGCAGGCTGTCGGCGGAGCTTCCCGTCGCTAGCGCACGAACAAAAGCGGCGAGCGAAAAGACAAAAGCGAGCGCGAGCAAAAAGCGCGACATACGTACCCTTCCGCCGACCGCGCGGTCGGTATGGTTCAATGGTTCAGGGAGACGCTGATGGTGGGAACTGTATTTAGGAAGCCTCGCTCTTTTCGGCCCTAGCCGCCCCGCAACTCCAACAGTCCGTAAACGCCCCCGGGCACTCTTCGCCACACGCGGCGCAGATCCAAGGTGCTTCGTCTTTCGCAGCCGTTGCAAACAAGGTGTCGATGTGCGACTTCGCGGCCACGGCCTGTTTGTCGTCCAAAACCCACAACTCCGGCCAGCACTCAATCGGGGGCAATTCGCCCACGCCGCCGAGCAGGTGCTGACCGCGCAAGACGCATTCAATGCCCTGCGCGGCCAGCGAGTTTTTGAGATGACTGAGCATGGCCAAGTCCTGTGTGGTGTACACGCGTTCCATTTGTATTCGCTTCTCCTCGTATGTGCTCATAGGTGACGTCTCGCGTAATACCGCATCGCTTCATCCGCCGCACCCTCTCTCTTCGGGGCCGTGCCGGAGCATCCTGCCAATCCCACCGCCCCCTCCTACGGGGGCGGTTGCCGGGGCATCCTGTAAATCCTACTCAATCCCATAAATCACAGTCCGCAAGGCCGGCAGCAACCGCGCCAGTTCATCCTCCAACAACGCCAGCGCCTCCTCAGCGTCGGCAAACGCTTCTTCGCGTCCGATTTCCTCCAACCGATGCGCGGCCTCAGCCGCCGCCGCCGCCCCGAAAACGTGCGCCGACCCTTTGAGCGTATGCGCGGCCCGCCGCAACTCGGGGCCGTCCTCGCTGGCGATGTGCTCGCGGATCTGCTGCATTAGCTTGGGACACTCTGCAAAAAACATCTCCGCAAGCTCGCGCAGCATGGCCTCGTCGCCGCCGACGTTTTCGAGCGCAGCATCCCACTCAAAAGGCACATCCACAGGCGCGGGCAGTCCGTCCTCATCATTGGGGCCGCCACCCTCCACGGCCGCGTACAGCTCGTGCGGGCGCACGGGCTTGGCCACATAACCGTCCATGCCCGCCGCCAAGAAGCGGTCGCGGTCACCTTTCATCGCGTGGGCAGTCATGGCAATGATCGGAACGTGTCCGCCGGTCTGTGCCTCTGCACGGCGAATGGCCGCCGTCGCCTCTATGCCGTCCATCTCCGGCATTTGCACGTCCATCAGCACCACGTCAAAGGGTTGCGCGGCCACCTGCTCCACGGCCGCACGGCCATTGTTCACTACCGCTACCGAGTGACCGCGCTCCTCCAACAGCCGCACGGCCACCTGTTGGTTGATCGCCCCATCCTCGGCCAAGAGGATGCGGCGTGCTGTTCGGCCCCAACTCTCGACCACCACCGACTCGTCCGCAGGCGCATCACCGCGCCTTGCCTCCACCGTCGGGGCAGCCTCAAGGGCCGCGCCAATGGCCTCTAGCAGGTCGGACTGCTTGATCGGCTTGATCAGGCTGCGGGCAATGCCCAAGGAGCGCGCGCGCGCGCTGAACCCGGCTCGGTCGGCCGAGGAAAGCAGCAGCACCGGCACTTGGGCAAACGCCGCATTCTCGCGGATTATCGCTACCGTTTCTAGGCCGTCCATTTCCGGCATCATCAGATCCATCAGCACGAGGTCGAAGGGCGACTCGGCTGAGCCTGCCGAAGTCTGTGCCGCGGCCTCCAAGGCGGCGATGGCAGCCGAGCCGCTCTCTACGAGTTCGACCTCCATCTCCCAGCTTTTCAAGACCTCTTCAAGAATCCGCCGATTGGTCGCGTGGTCGTCAACGACTAAGACCTTTAGCCCCTGTAGCGAGACTAGATCGGCGCGCTTGGTCTCCGGCGTTCCCAACCCTAAGCGGACCGTGCAGTAAAAGATGCTGCCTTTGCCCTCCTCGCTCTCGACCCAGATGCGGCCCCCCATCAACTCGACTAACTGCTGCGAGATGGCTAAGCCCAAGCCGCTGCCGCCAAAGCGCCGCGAGGTCGAGCTATCGACTTGGCTGAAAGAGTCGAATATCCCGGCCTGTTTCTCCGGCGCGATGCCGACCCCGGTGTCGCGCACCCACAGGCGCAGGCCCACGGCGTCCGGCAAGGCCTCTTCCACTGCAATGCCAACTTCTACTTCGCCTTCCTCGGTAAACTTGACGGCATTGCCCACCAAATTGATCACCACTTGGCGCAAGCGTCGCGGGTCGCCGACCAAGCGGTCGGGAACATCCGCGGGGATGTGGCACACGAGCTCTATGTCTTTGCTCGCCGCGTGCATGGCCAGTGTCTGCACGGCATTGCCCACCTCGTCGCGCAGGCCGAACTCAATCTCCTCCAGCGCCAAGCGGCCTGCTTCGACTCTGGAGAAGTCGAGGATGTCGTTGAGCAGGG
>JAPOYQ010000382.1 GCA_026706505.1 Gemmatimonadota bacterium | reverse complement strand
AAAGCGTCGCCATCGTGCTGTTGTCCATGCTGATCTTTTTGGGACTGCGCACTGGTCTGGTCGTGGCCAGCCTCATTCCCATGACCATTGTCGCGACCCTTTTCATCATGGGTGTGCTCGATCTCGGTCTCAATCAGGTGTCACTGGCGGCGTTGATCATGGCGCTGGGCATGTTGGTGGATAATGCCATCGTGGTGTCCGAAGCGATTGTGGTCAAAATGGAAAAGGGGACCGACGCCAAAGAGGCTGCCATTGAATCGGCTCGGGAGTTGGCCGTGCCGCTCTTGGTCTCTTCGCTGACCACTTCAGCCGCGTTCTTGTCCTTCTTTCTGGCCGCGTCCATCATGGGCGAGATGATGGGGCCGCTGTTCAGTGTAATTACCATAGCCTTGCTCTCTTCTTGGTTGCTTTCCCTGACTATGGTCGCGTTGTTGGCGGTGTTTTTCATCCGGGTGAAACGGCAGACCTCTCACTCCGAGAAAAGCACTTTTATCGGTCGTCTCAACGGCCAGTATAAAGAGCTGCTCCTCAAGGCCCTTGCGCGCCCCTATTCATTTATGGGAATCATCGCCGGTTTGTTTGTATTGTCGCTTTTCGGCTTTGGTTTTTTGCCGTTCATCTTCTTTCCCGACAGCGAGCGCAACCTGTTGACGGTAAATCTGAATTTGCCCTTGGGGACCAAGATTGAGACGACGACCGCCCGGGTGGAACGGCTCGAGTCGTATATTGCGGATAGCCTTTTGGTGAGCGAAAACCGCCAGCGCGGAGTAACGGACTGGGCGACCTTTGTCAGCGAGGGGCCGCCCTCCTACGACCAGGGTTATCAGTCGGGCGAAGCCAACTCGGGGTACGCCCATATGTTGCTCAATACCAGTTCGGGCGACGATAACCAGTGGGTAATCGATCGCCTAGATGACTTTTGCTTCCGCTCCTTTCCCGATGCCGAAATACGAGTTTCGCGGTTGGCGGGAGGCGGAGGCGGCAGTGACGTGGCCGTGCGGATAACAGGGCCGGATCCCAACGAACTGTTCGGCCTCGCCGAGCGCATCAAGCAAAAACTCAACGAAATATCCACTGCGCAGAATATCAGCGACAATTGGGGCCCCAAGATCAAAAAAGTCGTCGTTGACATCGACCAGTCCAAGACCCGGAACGCCGGCTTGACCAACCAAGATATCGCCCTTTCGTTGCAGACCGCACTCACGGGGTTCAATACGGGAGCTTTCCGCGAGGGTGACCAGAGTCTCCCCATTGTCCTGCGCAACGAAAGCAGTCAGGATGTGGATGTGCGCCAACTGGAGAGCATCAACATCTACGCCCAGGGGTCGGGCAAAAACGTGCCGCTGGGACAAGTGGCGCAGATCGTACCTCAGTGGCAACTCGCCAAGATCAAACGGCGCGACCTGTACCGCACTTTAACTGTGACCTGCGACGCCAAAAGCGGTTTTACGGCGCAGGATATCACCGACGAGTTCATCCCTTGGCTCGAAGAAGACAGCAAATCGTGGAAGCAGGGCTATCGCTACGCGTTGGGCGGCGAGTCGGAGCAGAGCAGCGAGGCCATGAGCGCGGTTGTCGCCAAGCTGCCGCTGTCCGGCTTTATCATTCTGGCGCTGTTGATCATTCAGTTCAACTCCTTCCGCAAGACCTTTATCGTGCTGAGCACCATTCCTCTCGGCCTGATCGGAGTCATCGCCGGATTGCTCGTCTTCCGCTCGTTCTTTGGTTTCTTCGCCTTTCTCGGATTGATCTCGCTGGCCGGTATCGTCATCAACAACGCGATCGTGCTCATAGACCGCATACAAATCGAATTGAACCAATCCGGGGAAAAACCCATAGAGGCGATTGTCGCCGCGGCTCAGCAGCGTTTTCGCCCCATCTTGCTGACCACCTGTACGACGACGTTGGGGCTTATTCCCCTCTATTTGGGCGGTGGGCTGATGTGGGAGCCGATGGCGGTGGCCATCATGGTGGGCTTGCTTTTTGCCACTGTGATCACCTTGTTGTTCGTGCCGGTGCTCTACAAAATTCTCTTTGCAGTCAAAAACTGACCTGCGGTTTTTAACGACCAAATCAATAGGAGGCGTCGTGAAAGTCACTGAGATAGAAGTACACGAGATCAGCCTAGAGTACCAAGACTGGATCGCCTATCCGGTCAGCCACTACCAAGGCGTGACCCGGCGCACGGTGTACATAGCCCACACCGATACCGGCCTGATCGGCCTCGGCGAGAGCGGCCGCACTGAGCCGCAAGAAGTAATCGACCAGTACCTGGGTAGCAATCCCTTCGAGTGGATGGGCGACGAAGTCTCCATTGGGCTAGGCACGGCCATGTACGATTTGATGGGCCAGACTGCTGGCGTGCCGGTGTACAAGCTTTTCGGGCAGAAGTACCGCTCGTGGGTGCCGGTGGGCAGTTGGACCGTGTCGAGCGCCCCTAGCCACATGGCCGAGGCCGTGGAGAACTACGCCGCCCAAGGCTACACTTGGCTCAAGTTTCACTTGTCACCCTTTGAGAACGTCTTCGACCAGACTGACGCCATGCAGGCCGTGGCCCCACCCGGGTTCAAGATCCACTACGATTTCACCGGCGGCGGCACCGATGACTACATGCCGGATCTGCTGGCGAAGTTGGCCCAATATCCCATTGCCGGCTGCTTTGAAGACTCGATCAATGCCGGCGACACCTTGGCGTCGATTGATTTGCGCCGGCGTATCCCCCTGCCCATCGTGCGCCATCAAGCGCCGCTGGACGCTACGTACGAGGTGCTGATGGGGGCGGGAGACGTGTACATGCGCGGCCATCAGAAATTTGGCGATGCGATCCGCGCCGCTGGCCTGTTCGCCGCTGGCAATATACCGTTCATGCTGCAAAACGTGGGCGGCACGATCACCCGAGCTATGGTTTGCCACATGATGGCGACCTTTCCCTCCGCCACCTTTCACTTTGTCGATAGCAGCGAAATTCTCAAGGACGAAGTGGTGCGCGAGCGCCTAGAGCCGATCAATGGACTCATTCGAGTGCCGGAAAAACCGGGCTTGGGTTTGACCTTGGACCGCGACGAGTTGGAACGGCTAACGAGCCGGGAATTGCCGCCCATCAAGCCGTGGATCGTCAAATCGCAATTCGCCAGTGGGACGCGGATGTACAACAGATACGACCCCCTGACGACGCGCCATTTCCTGATCCGGCCCGACTGGACTCGGGGCGGGATGCCCCATAGTTACGCCGCGCCCATTGAGACCGAGTACTGGGATGACGACGGCACGCCTGAATTTGCCCAGATGATGGCGAGGTTGGTGGAAGAAGGGACGGTATTGGAGCGATGAGCGGTTGTCAGTACCGGTGTTGGTAGGGTCCTAGGTCAGAATCGACATAAGCGCGGTGGAAGTTCCTACCCTTCAGGTACTTGGTCTCCAACTCGACATCGGTCAGAGTGCAGAAGGGATCGGCCAAATCCGCGTCGCGCTCCAACAGCGTCACTTCAATGCGGTTTTTGTCCCGCACCGGCCAGTGGGCTGCGTCCAATTTGAAAATGTGCCAGTATCCGCCCATCACCCGGTAGCGCGGGCCGTCCATCTTGTAGAGCGAATTGATCTTGCGCCGCAGGTCGTCGGGCAAAATCTGGCCGTTGAGTGCAAATTGGATGCGATCAGTCTCGACATTGCCGTGGATGCGGAAGCGCAGCAAAACTTCGTGGACGCGGTCGGCCTCCCCCCATTTTTGCAGATCGTCGGCAATGGGCAGTTCCAATTTGACGGGTTGGTCTAGATCCAATTGACGCGGTAGCGGATTGGGCCGACTGAACGCGGGGCCGTCTTGGGTGTTAGTGAGCAGGAAGTAGTATTTGTCCTTGGCCGCCATAATGCTGGGGTAGGGCAGTTCTCTGAGCTTCTCGTAGAAGGACGCCTCGTACGGCCACAAGTGGAACCACTCGGAAACATAGAGGCCGTCAACGCCTTGATCCCAAAAATTGCAGGCTGCGGCCCGCAGCATGGACAGGGGCGCGTCGAGCAAGCGGTCGGAAAAAACCATGCCGTTTAGAGGGGCCAATAAGCGGCAGGGCGTCCCTTGGGTGAGGCCGAGGAATTCGGCGTAGTCGGCCTGCATTTTTAGGCGGTAGTTCTCGCCGAAGTTTTCCGCGACGATGACATCGACCAGACCCCGTTTGACCCATTCCTCGGGATCGAGTCCGGCGCGGGCGCAATCTTCCAAGCGGTCGGGGATATGCACCACTAGCTCTTTGTCAGTGCCGCTTTTTTTGACCGCTTCGTGGACGCGGCCGATCCAGTCGGTCATCAGGGCGCGGCCAGCGTCGATTTCGTCGGGGTGGAAGAAATAGGGCATTTGGTTGAGTTGTAGTTCAAAGCCGTCGGACGGATACTCGTCCATCACTTCTTCGACAATGGCAAAGCGTTCGTCGCGGACCTCTGGGTGCTTGAAGTCGAGGCCGTCCAAGCCGGGGTAGTCTGGGTCGAGGTCGCCAGCAGCGCCAATTTCGAGGTGCTGGTTCTCAATGCGGAAATTGGAGCAGCGCGTCGAGGCGTGGTCAACGCCGCCGCGCTGTACGATCAGGAGGGGATAAACCTGAATGCCCAACTCGTGGGCCCGGTCGCAGACCAAGCGCAAGGGATCGTGGCCGGCGTCGATGAGGGACTTGGCATTTTGCCAAGCGCGGCGAAAGACGTAGTGATCCCAGACCTCCACGTTGTGCCCCATCAACTCGCTGGCCCGGGTGTCGTGCAGCATGGTGCGGCCCTCGCCCAAGCAGAAGGCAATGGCTTCGACCGTGGTGCCGGCCAATTCATCGACTAAGGCGATATATTCCTCGGGGGCCATGGGCGGCTCGTAGCGGTAGATGTGGGGATGCCGGCCGTCGTGGTAGTACATGATTTTGGGTTGGTTCATGGCGCGATCCTTTTCGTTATTGATGTCCGATCCCCTCAATGGACCTCCACGCCCACCTTTTGCGCTAACTCGTGAATGTAATTGCGCGCCCGCGTGTTTTCCCAGTCCGTGTCGGGATAATTGACGTACACCGGCGAGGCGACCGTGCCCGAAACACCGACGTCTCGGTAGTGCTCTATGGTGAGCAGCACGTCCTCGTCCAGTTCACCCAGGCGTCTCAGATAGGTCTCGTAGTCGAGTTGGCCCATCCCTAGGGGCACTTCGTCGAGTTTGGTCACCCAGTGGGAAGTATCCAAGGACACATCCTTGGCGTGGGCTGCGATAATGTCCGGGCCTAGCAAATCGAAGGTGTAGTCGAGGAAGGCCGTGGTGTTGTAATAGGTTCGGTGGGTGGTCATATTGACCGGGTCGAGGATCACTTTGAGCCTTGGCGAAGCCACGTCGTCGAGTAGGCGGCGCAGTTGCGCGGGCGCATCGAGTGGGCCGCGATTGCCGGGGTGGACGCCCAAATCGACGCCTAGGTTTTCGGCTTCGGTCGCTACTTGGGCGATGCCCTGTACCAGGCGATGCCAGACCTTGTCGGACCACAGGTCGCCTTCTTCGGGGCCGTTGGCAATGACGCTGACGCCGACGCAGTGGGCGTTGAGGGCGCGGGCGGCGCGCAAGCCTTGAGACAGGGATTCGCTGGCTTCTCGGCGGATATCGGAGTCGGGACTAGCTAGAGGCCAGCCGCAGTGGTACAGGGTGACTTCGCCGATAAAGTAGCCCTGCGCTTCGACCGCGTCTCGGCACCGCTGCAACTGCTCCGGGTGCCAATCGTGCGCGGCAATGTGGCCGAGTCCTTTGACGCCTATACGGGCTAGGCGTTGCAAGGTCCCGTCGATGTTGTCGGGGTTGACGCCGCTCCAGAATCCCACGCCCAAGCGCATAGTTGTACCCCCTGTTGGAATTGGGCCTAATATTGGGTGATTGGCTACCGGGGACAAGCCGGGTGGAGTGGGCAGCTTATAGGATCGCGGCGTTTGACTTTCTGCGCGAAAATATCTTGAATACCGGATTGCCCTCAGCGCACTAGGCGCTCTGCGGACAATGGGTAGCCTGCGAGGTTGCCCAACACTTAGGAACTATCGCACCAAAAAAGCCAGCTCAAAAAAGGAGGATTAAATTCCATGAGCGAGTCAAAGAGCGATGCGAGATATACGATGGGACGCACCCAAGGGGAAGAGGACCGTCTGATTCAGCAGTCGCAACTGTACGACGCCGTGACGCGGCGTTTTCTCTGGGAAGCGGGCATCAGTAGCGGGATGAAGGTGCTCGACATTGGCAGCGGTCCCGGAGACGTGGCCCTGACAGCCGCCGAGTTGGTCGGGCCGGAAGGAGCCGTCGTAGGCGTGGATGTAAATCCGGAGATTCTCGAAACGGCGCGGACACGGGCGCAGGCGGCCGGGTTCTCCAACGTCGAATTCGTCGCGGGGGACGCCCGGACCTTGGAGTTGGGGAATGATTTCGACGCCGTGATTGGCCGACTGGTTCTCATGTACATGGCCGATCCCGCCGACGCCTTGAAGCAGCTAGCGACCCGCCTGCGCCCAGGGGGGATCGTGGCCTTTCAGGAGGCTGATTTTACCCCCTATCGGCAGATGTATCATCCAGATATGCCCGAAACGAACAAGCTAATCGATTGGGCTATCGGATTGTTTGAGCGTGCCGGGGCGCATATCGATATGGGCTTCGGCCTGTACCGCGCATTCGTCGAGGCCGGCCTGCCCGAGCCATACATGCATTGCGAGTATCCGGTCGGCGGACCGGAGTCTTGGTCCGGGTACCAATTTGCTGCCAACAGCTTTCGCAGCATGCTCCCGCTCATAGAAGAGTTCGGGATTGCCACGGCGGAAGAGGTCGATGTAGAAACGATGGCCGAGCGGGTTCGGCAAGAAGTGGTAGCGGCGAAACGTCCGCTTGCCCTGCCGCCCCATGTAACCGCTTGGGCTCAGCTTGCGAGCTAAAACCATGAGCAAGTGGAAAATCGCCGGGATCAACTTCGACCATCTGCACATGGGCGACAATTTGCGCATGGCTTTTGAGCACGCAGACGTCGAAATCGTCGGCATCTGCGACGAGCAGCCCGAGCGCATGAAGCAGGCGTGCGCGGATTTCGCCATTCCAGCCGACCGGGTTTTCAGCGACTATCGGGCGTGTTTGGAGAAGACCCAGCCGGACATCGTCCTTTTGTGCCCGGCCACCGCCGAACACGGGGAGTGGACCGAGAAGGTCGCTCCCTTTGGCGTACACATCATCATGGAAAAACCCTTCGCCGCCACCCTCGCCGAGGCGGACCGGATGCAGCGGGCCATGGAGGGTACGGGCAAGCTGTTGGCGATCAACTGGCCGCTAGCTTGGTATCCGCCGCACCGCACAGCGCGGCGGATCATCTCTGAAGGCGAGATCGGCGAGGTAATCGAAGTCCACTACTACGACGGCAACCGAGGGCCGCTGTGGCACCTCGCCGACAAAGTGGAGCGCACGGCCGCCGACGTCGAGCGGGAAAAGCCCACGAGTTGGTTTTACAAAAAGGAGGCGGGTGGCGGCTCCCTGCTGGACTACCTAGGCTACGGCACCACATTGGGCACCTGGTACATGGACGGCCGGGCACCTATCGAAGTGACGGCCACCGTAGATCAGTCCCAGGGACTCGAAGTAGATGAACACTGTATTGCCGTCGCGCGTTACGAGCGGGGCCTGTCGAAATTCGAGACGCGCTGGGGCACCTTTACCGATCCCTGGACCCTGCAACCCCAGCCCAAGTGCGGCTTCGTCATCGTCGGCAGCGAGGGCACGATTAGTTCCTACGACTACGAGGAGGTAATCCGCGTGCAGACGCGGGCGCAGCCAGCAACCGAGGAACGGCCGGTAGATGTGCTCGAACCGCCGTTTCAGAATCCCGTCCAGTACGTGATTCACTGCATTGAAGAGGACCAACCCATCGAGGGACCGCTCTCGCCAGCGCTGTGCCGCATCGGTCAACAGATCGTCGATACGGCCTACCAAAGCGCCGCGCAGAAGCGCACATTGCCCCTGATCCAATAGCTATGGCGGAAAGCCAAGACAGCGGCTACGGTCGAGGCAAGACCGGATCAGAAGCCGAAATAGCAGCTCCGGACTTGCCCTACCAGCCGCGCGATCCAGCGACCTATCGTCCGCAGATCGGTCTGATTGGCTGCGGCGGCATCTCTGAGATGCACTTGCGGGCCTATAAAAACGCCGGCTATGAGATCGCAGCTTTGTGCAGCCGCGATCGGGGGCGCGTCGAGCAGCGGCAGCGGGAGTTTTACCCCGAGGCCGATACGTACCTCGACTATCGGGATCTGCTCGCTCGCGACGATATCGAGGTGGTGGACGTTACGCCCCATCCGCAGGAGCGGCT
>JAPOYQ010000948.1 GCA_026706505.1 Gemmatimonadota bacterium | reverse complement strand
CGATCAGGTCGTCAACCAAGCGCTCAAACTGGGCGCGGGACAGGGTGGTTTGCAAGTGCTTGGGTCCGGTTTGATCGGCGGTGATAAACGGCAGGTTGATTTCCGTCGAAGTGGCGGAAGACAGTTCGATTTTGGCCTTTTCGGCCTCTTCCTTGAGCCGTTGCAGGGCCATGGGGTCGCGGCGCAGGTCAATGCCTTCGCTCTTTTCAAATTCCTCGGCGAGCCAGTCGATGATTTTCTGGTCGAAGTCATCGCCGCCGAGATGGGTGTCGCCGTTGGTGGATTTGACCTCGAAGACGCCGTCGCCGAGTTCCAAGATGGAAATGTCAAAGGTGCCGCCGCCGAGGTCGTACACGGCGATCTGCTCGTTGGTGCTGGTGCCGCCCTTGTCCAAGCCGTAGGCCAGCGCTGCGGCAGTAGGCTCATTGACGATGCGCAAGACCTCTAGGCCGGCGATGGTGCCCGCGTCCTTGGTGGCTTGGCGTTGGGAGTCGTTGAAGTAGGCCGGCACGGTGACGACGGCTTGTTTTATTTCTTCGCCCAGATAGTCTTCGGCCGTCTGCTTCATCTTTTGCAAAATCATAGCCGAGAGCTCCGGCGGCGTGTGTTCCTTGCCGTCGATTTTGGCCACGGCCATGTCGCGGCCGCTCGCGGCCACTTCGTAGGGGACTTCGCTGATTTCGTTGGACACTTCGCCGTAGCGGCGGCCCATGAAGCGCTTGATCGAATAGACCGTGTTCTGCGGGTTGGTGACGGCTTGGCGCTTGGCGGTTTGGCCGACGAGGCGCTCGCCGTCTTTGGTGAAGGCGACCATGGAGGGCGTGGTGCGGCCCCCTTCGGAATTGGCGATGACCTCTGCGTCTTGGCCTTCGATGACGGCCACGCACGAGTTGGTGGTGCCTAAGTCAATGCCGATGACTTTAGCCATTGTTTTTTCCTTTCGTGAATTGAGGTGTTAGTTGTTGAAGTTGCTAGTGCTAGTCAGACCTTATGATGCGACTTCAACGTAAGCGGACTTCGCAGAGGGCTGAGGTATGGGGAATCCCTCCTCCTTCAGGCCCTCGACGTGAAACGTGATTGCTTCTTTCATATTCGCTTCGGTTTCTTCTTCCGTGGCACCTGTCGCCACACAACCTAAGAGGTCCGGCGAGTACGCCGAGAAGCCTGTCTCGGTCTTTTCTACGACGATTAGGTATTTCATTCTTTTAGTCCTGCTTTCTTCAATATGCTATTAAGAGTTCCAATAGCTAGATCGTCACCCAAACGTCCGGGCACCGTTATCAGTTCTCGTTTGGCGGAGTGTTTGAATTGCCGATGACTTCCACGCATCCTGACTTGGTACCAGCCGTCTCTTTCGAGCATTCGCACCACCTCTCGGACCTTCATAAATCAAGAATCACTACGTGGTCGCACTCGATTTCACGGTGAAAACGCTTAGCGGTTCGATTTTCACACGAACCACATCGAAGCCCGCTTTTCTGACATGCACCATCGCAGAAGCGATGGCGTCTTCTAACGACGATGCTTCGCGGTGAAAGTGAATCTGCGGTACACCAGCCATCGTGACAATCGTACCGTCATTGAAGATGCTGTAGAGTAGAGCCGATTCTTCTTCGTTGGGATCGGCTGTTAAAACGAGTGTGAATTCATGCACTTTCATGGTAAGTTACTTTTATCTATTCCTTTCATAATAAAAGCAAGATACATGCCGCGACTTACCAAATGTAAATAACATATTGTTTTTACAGTAAAATACGTCAATAAATGAGCAATTCGCAAATCAGCTTATGGCGACACGATGGCAGCAATTCGTGCTATCATGTCATTCATTTGCAAGCGGCACATTGACAGGGTGCTGCCATCCGGCTAGATTGGCCGCTAGCAAGGAGGAGGCATGGAAATGCATACGACGTGGAAAGACTACATTGAGAGCACTTCAAACGTGCTGCGCGGAAAACCGCGTATCAAGGATACACGAATCCCTGTGGCTCTGGTGATCGGCTACTTGGCGGATGGTTACTCCGCCGACCAGATCATAGCCGAATTTCCGGAGTTGACGATCAAGAGCATCGCCGCCTGCTTGGACTATGCCCGTGAATTGGCAGATTTTGAAGTAGCGGCTTAATGGCGGCTGTTTTCTTTGCCGACCATTGCGTGCCGACTGTGGTCGTAGATGATCTACGCCAGGCAGGCTATAAGGTGCTTGTGTTAAAGGATCACCTTCCGACTGCATCGCCCGATGAGGTTGTCATTGATGAAGCCGGGAGGCTTGAAGCAGTACTGATATCGCTCGATGGAGACTTCTCAGACATAGTGCGCTTTCCACCGAGCAACTACCGTGGAATCATCGGACTACAGGTCAAGAATCGCCCAAGACTCATCCCGCACATCACGTCTCGTCTCCTCGATTTCCTCGCAAGTCAGGAAGGATCCGACCTTACTGGCAAGCTAATTCTCGTAGAACCAGACAGAATCAGAATTCGCTGATTTTGGGCTTGGGTTAGAGGTTGCTGCTCGGTCATGGTCACACTTTGACAGGGTGCTGCCATCCGGCTAGATTGGCCGCTACAAGGAGGATACATGGATCAGTTCAAACTGGTTTCCGAGTACTCGCCCGCTGGCGACCAACCCCAAGCCATCGCCGAGCTAGTCGAGGGCGTGCGGCAGCAGCACGCTCGCCAGACGCTGTTGGGCGTGACGGGCAGCGGCAAGACCTTCACGATGGCCAACGCCATCGAGGAGTTGCAGATGCCGGCCTTGGTCATCTCGCACAACAAGACGCTGGCCGCCCAGCTCTACGGCGAACTCAAGGGATATTTCCCCGACAATGCGGTCGAGTATTTCGTCAGCTACTACGACTACTACCAGCCCGAAGCCTACAAGCCGAGCACGGACACGTATATCGAGAAGGAGGTCGAGCGCAACGAGGAGATTGACCGCTTGCGGCTCAAGGCTATCACCTCGTTGTTGCAGCGCCGCGATGTGGTCGTCGTCGCCACGGTCTCGTGTATCTACGGCATTGGCTCGCCCCGCGAATACGACGAGCAGAAGGTCTCCCTGCGGCGGGGCGAGCAAGTCGAGCGCGACGACATTTTGCGCGCCTTGATAGACATCTATTACAGCCGCAACGACTTTGAGCTGCAACGCGGCTGCTTTCGGGTGCGGGGTGACATCGTCGAGATCGTGCCTGGGTCGGAAGACCGCGCCGTGCGCATTGAGATGTTTGGCGACGAGATCGAGGGCATTTACCTGATCGACGCGCTCACTGGCGAGGTGTTGGAGCCGCGCGAACACGTCAGCCTCTTCCCGGCCAAAGCCTACGTGACCGACGAGGAGCGGACGGAGCAAGCCTGCGAGCAAATCCTCGTCGAGTTGGAGCATCACCTCCTCGATCTGCGCACTGAGCACAAGCTGGTGGAGGCGCATCGGCTAGAGACGCGCACCAAGTACGATGTGGAGCTGATCCGCGAGGTCGGCTTCTGTCCGGGGATCGAAAACTACTCGCGCTACATGGACGGCCGCCAGCCGGGTTCTGCGCCGTATGTGTTGCTCGATTACTTCCCCGAGGATTACCTACTTTTTATTGACGAGTCGCACGTGACCGTGCCGCAAATCCGGGGCATGTTTCGCGGGGACCGCTCGCGCAAGGAGACCTTGGTCGAACACGGCTTCCGCCTGCCGTCAGCTTATGACAATCGGCCGCTGGTGTTCAAGGAATTTGAGGAGCGGATGGGCTGGACGGTCTTCGTGTCGGCCACGCCAGCGGAGTACGAGCTGAAGCAGTCGGGTGGCGTGGTGGTCGAGCAGGTAATCCGGCCCACGGGCTTGGTCGATCCCTCGATTGAGGTGCGGCCGCAAGAGGGGCAGATCGACGACCTCGTCGAGGAGATAAGGCAGCGAGCGGAAAAGCGCGAGCGGGTTTTGGTCACGACTATGACCAAACGCATGGCCGAAAACCTCGCCGATTACTTTGAGCAGCTCGACATCCGCGTGCGCTATCTGCATTCGGATATTGAGACGTTGGACCGCGTCGAAATCCTCCGCGACCTACGCCTAGGGGAGTTTGACGTGCTGGTGGGGATCAACCTGCTGCGCGAAGGCTTGGATTTGCCCGAAGTCTCGCTGGTGGCCGTGCTCGACGCCAGCAAAGAGGGCTTCCTGCGCTCGGAGGTTGCACTGATCCAAACGGTTGGCCGCGCGGCTCGCAACGCCGCCGGCATGGTGATCTTCTACGCCGACCACGTCACCAATTCGATGCAGAGGGCCATCGACGAGACCTATCGCCGCCGCCACAAGCAGGAGGCGTACAACGCCGAGCACGCCATTGTGCCGGAGACCATATACCGCAGCCGGGAAGAGATTATCCAGGCGACCTCAGTGCTCGAAAGCGTACGCGGCCTTGCGCCCGAATTGGCCGCCGAGCCGACGATCAACTACCAAGAAATAGAAGACCAAGAGGAACTGCTGGCCGATTTGGAGCAGCAGATGAAGGCCGCGGCGGCTAACTTGGAGTTTGAGAAGGCCGCGCATCTGCGCGACGAAATCACGCGGATCAAGGAGCAGCAGGTGAGTTGAAAGCCGCGGCGGTTAAATTTGACCTGCGGCGTTGTCCATTTTAAATTGACCTGTCCTTGGAGCAGCAACATCAAATTTAGGAGTACGTCATGTCAAATGGCCGCGATATAATCGTCGATGTCCAAGACGTCAAGATGGTTTACAATGCCAAAAACCGCGACGAATCGACCCATGTGCATGCGTTGCGCGGTTTGACCGTACAGGTGTACGAGAACGAGTTTTTTGCCATTATGGGGCCTTCTGGGTCGGGGAAGAGCACGCTTTTTAACATGATCGGCGCCCTGCAGTCGCCCACCGACGGCGAGGTGCTGATCGAGGGCGTCAATCTGGCCTCGCTCAACACGCAACAGCTAGCCGCGGTGCGCTGCTTTGAGTTGGGTTACATTTTCCAGACCTACAATCTCTTGCCGGTGATGAGTGCGCTGATGAACGTGTCGCTGCCCACCGTGTTTGCCGGCATGACCACGGCCGAGGGCGAAAGGCGGGCCATGGAGTGTTTGAAGATCGTCGGTCTAGGTGATCGGGCGCACCACATTCCCTCCGAGCTGTCGGGCGGTCAGCAGCAGCGCGTCGCCATTGCCCGCGCGTTCGTCAACAAGCCTCGCATCATCCTTGCCGACGAGCCGACGGGTAACCTCGACAGCAATACGGGGCAAGAGATCATCAGCTACATGAAGAGCCTGCAACAGGAGATGGGGACGACGATCATTACCGTGACCCACGACGACAAAATGCTCACGGCTGCCGACCGCATGGCCTGGATCCGCGATGGGCGGCTAGAGCGGGTAGCCAACCGCGAGGACATCGAGATCCAGGTGGGCAGCATCAAAGAGCACTAAATCACCGCCGCCCGAGACTGAATCCAAAAAAGCGCCCGATGCTCCGCCAGCATCGGGCGCTTTTTGTACTTACTTCGCGATTACCAGGACCTGCGGACGGCTCTCAGCGCAGCAGCAACATGCGCCGATGCACAGCCCACTCGCCCACGTCCAGCCGATAGATGTACACCCCGCTGGCTACCTCTCGGCCGTAGTCGTCGCGGCCGTCCCAACTCAGGCTGTGCTCGCCAGCCTGCTGTGCCTCAAGCTGCAACACGCGCACGAGTTGGCCTGCCAAGTTGTAGATGCTCAGGCGGGTCGGCTCGTGCGCTAAGCGGAACGGTATCAGGAAGGAGATTGCCGTGGAGGCGTTGAAGGGGTTGGGGGCGTTTTGTAGGAGCACCGGCCGGCTGCCTTGGGCGTTCGCAGGAATCTCGTAGGCCCGCTCTTCCACCACCACTAGCATGGCTTGGCCCAACCGGGCAAAATTGGCTAGCTCGGCGGGCTGATAGGTGCGGCCTTCGTACAACTCTTTAGGCATGCCTGGTTGGTAAGCTGTATCAATCCACACTTCGTCCTGGAACACGAAGTCGCGGCCCAACCAGTGGGTCGTCGGGCGGGCGTCGTTGATGTTTGTAGTGCCAAATGAGTCGCCGAAGTCGCCGAACGCCAACTCATCGCGATGTCGTGGACTGGATGCGCACGGTCTCCGAACGCGGCTGGATGTGCCCCAACTGGCCGGAAGCCGCCGGCGGGCCCGGCTGGACGCCCTCGCAGAAGTTCATCTTCGAGGAGGAAAGCTACCTCGCCTGCGCGCCGGGGCCGGTGCCCTTCGGCCCGCAAATGGTGGGCCCGGTGCTGCTCGCCTTCGGCACGGAGGAGCAGAAGGCGCGCCACCTGCCGGGCATCCTCTCCAGCGAGACCATCTGGTGCCAGGGTTATTCGGAGCCGAATTCGGGCTCGGACCTCGCTTCGCTCGGCTGCCGGGCGGTGCGCGACGGCGAGCACTACATCGTCAACGGCCGCAAGATCTGGACGACCAATGCCGACTGGGCGGACTGGTGCTTCGCGCTGGTACGCACGGACAGTTCCGGCAGGAAGCAGGACGGCATCTCTGTCCTGCTGATCGACATGAGCCTGCCCGGCGTCACGGTGCGCCCGATAGAGCGCTTCAGCCGCATGTCGGACTTCAACGAGGTGGTCTTCGAGGATGTCCGCGTGCCGGTCTCCGAGCGCATTTACGATGAGGGCAAGGGGTGGACCTGCGCCAAATACCTGCTCGGCCACGAACGCTCCGGCACGGCCGGCGTCGGGCTCTGCCGCCAGCGGCTCGACCGGCTGGAGGAAATCGACGACGGGCGGGAGCCGGAGTTCTCCCGCCGCATCGCCGAGACGGGCGCCGCGCTGGAGGACCTGCGCTGGTCCTATCTGCGGATGGTTGCCGCGAAGGAGGCCGATGACGAGATCGGCGCGGAAGCCTCACTGCTCAAGATACGCGGCACCGAAATCCAGCAGGATGTGATGGAGCTGCTGATGGAGGCGCAGGGCTATTTCGCGCATCCCTTCATCGAGCGCGCGCTCGCCCAGGGCTGGAACGAGCCGCCCGTCGGCCCGAGCGAGGCGGCGGGCGCCACGGCCTTCTATTTCGACTGGCGCAAGGCCTCCATCTATGGCGGCTCGAACGAGATCCAGCGCAACATCATCGCCAAGGCCGTGCTCGGCCTTTAGACGCCTCCAGACGGCGCCCGCAGACGGGAAGGAACAGGGACAGGCCATGGACTTCGACTATTCCGAGGACCAGCAGCTTCTGCAGGAGAGCGTGCAGCGCTTCGTGCGCGAGAACTACAGCTTCGAGGCGCGGCGCCAGTTGGTCGCCACGGAGCAGGGCTGGTCCGACGCGCACTGGGCCCAATTCGCGGAGCTCGGCTGGCTCGGCATCCCCTTCCCGGAGGAACATGGCGGCCTCGGCATGTCCGGTGTCGAAACGATGGTCGTGATGGAGGCCATCGGCAACGGGCTGGTCGCCGAGCCCTATTTGTCCACGGTCGTCATGGGCGGCGGCGCGGTCGCTGCCGCCGGATCCGAAGAGCAGAAGGCCGAAATCCTGCCTGCCGTCGCGGAAGGCAAGTGCAAGCTCGCCTTCGCCTTCGCCGAGCGCCAGGCCCGCTACAACCTCCAGGATGTCGAGGTCCGGGCGGAGGCCGCGAATGGCGGCTACAGGCTGTCCGGCATGAAGAGCGTCGTCTTCGGCGCGCCGACGGCGGACCGGTTGGTCGTGTCGGCGCGCACGGCGGGCGGCTCGCGCGACACGGAAGGCATCACCCTCTTCCTGGTGAGCAAGGATGCGCCCGGCCTTTCCGTGCGCGGCTACCCGACCGCGGACGGCCTTCGGGCGGGCGAAGTGATGCTCGACGGTACGCCGGGCGATGCGCTCGGCGAAGTGGACGGCGGGCTTGCGACAGTCGAGGAAGTCGTGGACCGGGCGATTGCGGCCGTGTCGGCGGAGGCGGTCGGCCTGATGGCCACGCTCAACGACATGACGCTCGAATACCTCAAGACGCGCGAGCAGTTCGGCCAGCCTATCGGGCGCTTCCAGGTCCTCCAGCACCGCATGGTGGACATGTTCATCGCGCATGAGGAAGCGAAGTCGATGGCGATGATGGCGGCCATGCGCATCGACGAGGAGGATGCCGATGCGCGCAAGAAGGCCATGTCCGCCGCCAAGGTGCAGATCGGCAAGTCGGCCCGCTTCGTCGGCCAGCAGTCGATCCAGCTTCACGGCGGCATCGGCATGACCGACGAATACGCCGCCGGCCACTATTTCAAGCGCCTCACCATGATCGACCGCAGCTTCGGCGACAACGACTACCACCTCAGGCGCTACGCCGCGCTGTAGAGGGGTAATGCTTCCGTTCTCAGGTGATGGATGGTGATTTCAGCGATTGAGCGTTCGCT
>JAPOYQ010000060.1 GCA_026706505.1 Gemmatimonadota bacterium | reverse complement strand
ACATGCCGAATCGCCTGCTTCAATGGTTGCCCAGCCAGTCCATCGATGGGGGCACATTGACGCAGGTGGAGGATCCCATGCTTGCGCGCGACACGTGGGTGAATCATTTCTTCGCCGGGCACAAGGTCCAAATCGGCCGGACGAAACTCGAGACGAGGGTGAATTACACGCTGTTTCACCAGCTCATGGACGAGCGCACGCGCAAAGAATTCGAGCTGCGCAAAAGCGATTTCTTCTTTGGGGCGATCAATAAAATCAGGTACCGCCGTCAAATAGGCGTTCTGACTGTCGAACCGCGCTGGAAAAGCGAGTTCCTCAAACAGACGCGTGGCTTGTTTGGCGAGGAGCAGCGCGAACAGCTAAGAGAGTTGTTCAGCGTCATTGTGGAAATGGATTTCCTCACCGAGAGTACGCTGCAAGGAGGCTTGGAGTACCTCTGGAACGAGGATTTCGCGGAGGATGCCAACGACTTCAGGTCTGTGTCGCTGGGGCTGCAGTTGACCAACCGATCCACGTACCTGGGGTATAAAATCGTGGCCTTGGCCGGGATGCGGTTGCGGACTAGGGACTTCGAATTCTCAGACGCCGTCACAACCAATACGACTTTCGTAAGCGTGTTTGCAGGCCTGCACTAGAATGGGCATTGGAGAGCAAAGAAATGCGTTTGGGGCGTGTAAGAAGGATTGGCGATGAAGGGAGCGAATGCTTGGGAGTGGGGAGGGCTGTTGGCGGCCGGTATTGCCGTGCGGCTCGCGCACATGTGGCAATGGGAGCAGAGCGCTTGGGGGGAAGTGGTAGTAGGAGATGCGGCGTACTACGCGGGAGGGGTGGGGGATGGAGGGGGGCACTCGCGGCTCTATGCGGCTTTGTGCGCAGCCGCGATGCAGGAGGAGACGGGCCTGTGGATACTGCGCGTGATTCAGGTCGGGATAGGAGGGCTCGCCTGCGTGCTAGTGTGGTCAATCGGCAGACAGCTATTCTCACCTGCGGTAGGCCGAGGGGCGGGTATTGCGGCCGTGCTGTACGGTCCGGCTATCTACTACGGGGGCGAGACAACGCCAGCACTGTTGGCCGCTTTCTTGGCCTTGTTGCTCCTGTGGGGGTTGGTGGGATCGGCTGGTATGGGGCCATGGAGGGCCGGGGTCCTGGGAGTGCTGGGCGGCGTGGCCTCATTGGTCGATTTCCGGGCCTTATTCGCCGTCGTCGCGGCTTTGGCATGGGTGGTGCAGGGGGGCGAGGGCCGAAAGGTGGGGGGGTGGTTTTTCGCGGGAGTAATCCTGGTACTGGCTCCGATAGGAATGGTATGGGGCTGGGGAGGACTAGTACCCTCGGTCAGTGGTTTAGGACTAGAAGAAGTGGCAACGCGGGCGTATTTGTTTTGGCATGGTGCCGAGGTCTTGGGCGATATAGACCCCTATCGCGCTGCTGCGCCTTCGTGGATCTTGGCTCCCCTCATGTGGCGAGCCCTGTTGGGGTTCCCCTTCGGGCTGGTAGGGCCTTTGGCCCTAATGGGATTTCTCGTCGCAGTCCGTGGGGAGGGAGTAGGTCGGATTCGCGCTCTGCCTTTGTTGTTTGCCGGTGCTTGGATGCTGGGATCAATCTTGGAGGAGGCGTCCGGTCGCTCGCGACTGAGTGCGGCCTTGTTCTTGCTTCCGGGCGCATTGGCGGCGATTCCTCTGGTGCTGGAAAAAGGACAGGGAGTTCGGGCCGTCGCCTTGGCTCTGGTTCTATTGGTGGCGAATCTCCCTATTGCAGCCGCAGCCGGGGCTCGGAGTTCACACGACACTTGGGCGGGTTACGCCTACCGGGAGTTGGGCATGGAAGCCAATTCCATTGCCGCATATGAGCGGGCCATCGAGGCCGAAGATGCTGGAATTCGACCGTACGCGGAACTGGCGGAAATCTACTTCGACTCCGATGCCTACGAACATGCGGCGGAAATCTACCACTCGCTGGTGCAGCGGCATGCGGTCGACAGGGACGTTTGGGTCGCGCTGGCAGAGTCGTATTTAAGGGCAGGTCGTGCGGAGGACGCAGCGGCGATTTACGCCGATCTAGTGGCGAAGGAGAACGAGCCCTCTCTCGCGGGGAGACTGGGCGATGCCCGTGCGGCCCAAGGGGCTTTCGACGACGCCATTGCAGCCTACCAAACGGTCGTGGCGGTCTGGCCCGATAGCCATCGGGTGCGCTTCCAGTTGGCCCGCACTTGGGAGCAGCAGGCCGCGCTGGACTCCGCAGCAGTCCACTATGGAATCATCGTCGGGCTAGCGGAGTGGGAGGGCCTTGTGGGGTGGCGGCTAGCACAAGTATTGGGCCGCATGGGAAAAGATAACTTGGGGCGAATCGAGCGGCTGTTGCGCGACGTGTTGGCAGATTACCCCGATTCGGCCCCGGCTCTATTGTGTATGGCAGGTATGCTGCACAGAACTGGCAGCAACGAAGAAGCCCTTATGCACTTGCAGAAGGTAGCGGCAATGCATCCAGACGAGTACCGCGCCTACGGTTTGATGGAAAGCGTTTACCGAGCCATGGGGCAACCTAAAGAAGCGGCTCAAGCCGCCGAGCTATACCGGGAGAAGCGGTTGCGACAGCGGGCCGACCGCCGGGTCTTGGGAAATCTGGAAGCACTGCTCCAAGGGGGCACCCCGTAGACGGGGGTGAGAGAATATGACTCTGTTCGACTATTCTACGCGAATTTCCCCAATCGCCGGATTGAGGAACTGTCCGTCGCCAGCATTGGCGACGCAAGACACGCGAATGCGATCGCAGGCACAGTGGGTCTTTTCGGCGCTTATAGCAGTGGGTCTGGTGCTGGGCGGGCAGGAGGTGCTCCATGCGGCCGAGAGGCTGACGCTCGGCAAAGGAGGAGAAATCGACTGGCTGGAAGGGGCGTCGAGCGGAGCAGACGTGGAGACGATCATCCCCGAGCACCGCACGCTTCTCGACCCCAATGTCACCGAGGTAGGGATCGCACCGTCGAACCTGATCGAATTTGAGAACGGGGATCACCCCGAGGCCATTCTGCCCCGGCAGGTCAGAGAGGGCACCAACGTCGCCAGCCAAGTCTTCGATTTCGGAGGTTCGATTACTGCGCCCTCGGTAGCGGATATCGAGGGAGAGGAAAAGAGGAGGATCCTCGAGAGTCTCATCACTGAGGACCCGACCGGGCTGGCTTTGGCGCGCAAGGACAACAACGCCCTCGGAACCATCGTCAACATAGATCTCGGGACTCGCATAGGGGTCCGCAGCATCCGCTTCTTTCCCCGCAACACGGTGTTTCCCAACCCTACCGCGCCGTTCCAGTCGGATTTTCTCCGGAAATTCAGGATCCGGGTAAACGATGGCCTCAATCTGACCGACGCTGGCAATCCAATCTGGGAAGAATTCCTGGTCGAGAACGATAACGTGGACCCAGTGACCACAATTCCACTGGAGCCGCCCCGCCTGCTGAGGTTCGTGCGGCTAGAAGCGATTTCGGGCATCTCCTTCGAGTTAGAGAAAGTACAGATCTTCGGAGAGGGATTCCTCCCCGCCGCCAGATATGTCTCGCCCATCATCGACATGAAGGCCGGCACCAATTGGGGGCGACTCCGCTGGGATCAGGTCTCAATCGGCAATGAGGAGGCTGCGAGAGTGGAGATACGCACCCGTACCGGCGGTGATATCACACCCTTTGTATACACCCGCAAACAGGTCGGCAGAAGGGACGCCGAGGAAATCGCGACCTCCCCCGCCAATTCCCTCGAACCGCTGACGCGGAAGGAGTACGCGAAGTTGCCGATCCGGGGAGTCGTGGGAAAGGACGATTTCGAGCGCGGGTCTGTGCGCGACGATGTCGAAAACTGGAGCCCGTGGTCGGCACCGTACGACCCGGCGGCAGGCACGAGCGAGGAAGGAACGGAAATCACCTCGCCAGGTCCGCGACAGTACGTCCAGATCCGCGCGGACTTCATCAGCGAGGACCTGAACTCTGCGGTAGCGCTGGAGAACCTGTCCTTCACCTTCACCTCGCCCCCATTGGCTAGGGAAGTGGTGGGCGAAGTGTTCCCCCGCGAGGTGGCGGGAGCAACGGACGTGCCCTTTGTCTTTGCCGTGCGCACGGAAATGGAGGCCGGGCTGCAGGGATTCGACGCCATTGAGGTGCGGTCGGACCAGCCGATCAGAAGCGTGCAGGGAATCGAGATCCTTGACGGCGACCAGAATCGTATTCTTGAGCAGAGTTTTACAGTAGAGGATGCGCCGACAGAGGAGGACGCGGCCATACAGGAGTTGGATGAGAGGCGCTTCGTGGTGCGCTTTCCCCAGGTGCGCGAAAGCGGCACTGTCGTCAAGGTGCGATTCGTGGGCAGGATGCTCTCTTTCAGCAACACTTTCAAGGGACGGGTGCTGCTAATTGAAGAGGAAGCATTTCAGGATGTGCTTTCGGGCAACGCGGCCAATCTGGGCGACGACGACGCACCAGGGCGTTCCAGTGTCACTGTGCTGAGTCCACAACTGACCACGGGGAGGCTGGTGCGGAATCTCGAGGTCGTTCCCGTGATTAGCCCCAACGGGGATGGGATCCGGGATCGGGCGTCAATCAGTTTTGAAGTAGTGACTATCGTGGGTCAGGCCGGGATCAACGCGGCAGTATTCGACCTGTCGGGCCGGCACATAAGACAGCTCCTAGCTCGTCCGGGAACGAATGGCCTGTACGATCCGCAGCGCTTCGGTGATCTAGCCTGGGATGGGCGAGACGCGTCGGGACAGCTAGTAGCACCCGGTGTGTACGTGGTTCGAGTCGAAGTCCAGGCCGATGCGCGCCGCACTGGCGCAGCGCGAGTGATCGGAGTCGTATATTGACCAGCGCGCCACAAAACTGGCGCAAGGAGTTGGGCATGTTCCTCTGGAGACCTAGCTGTCTGTTGAGCTGCGCGCTACTGCTGGCGGGTAGCGATGGAGGATGGGCGCGGTCGGAGTTTCGAGTGGGCGTCGGTGCGGACAATTCCTTCATCGACGTGGCCAGCGAAGTAGGGGGTGAATACTTGGTATTCGACCAAGATGGACAGATCATCGACCGAGGGAGCGCTGTGCCGGTATCCTATGATCGGGTCTCGGATGAGGAAATCAGAGACTGGGGCACCATTGGCGAAGGGGCGCGGGCGAATGGGATGATGGATCTGAGTGAATCCTCGCTCCGTCCTGTGTGGATTGACCCGAGCGAGAATCTAGTGGAGACGGTCGAGGAACGAGGTGGCTTCGTGGCTAGCTCTGGAGGCGGCGTCGGGGGGAGAATCGAACAGGGCGTCCTGCAGAATATCGGAGACGGAGATGCCACCACTGCGATGGTCAGAGCAGTGGATCTATCGCCGACGGAAACAGGAGTCAACCACGGATGGATCAAGAACGCCATCATCAACCTCGGGTGGGAGTTGCCCATAAACCGGATTCGGTTCTTCCCCCGCCCCTCCTTTGAGGACAACTTCCTCCCCTGGTTCGAGTTGGGCGTAGCCTCGGGCAGCGCACCGATCGTCGACCGACCTTCTATCGCCCGGCGAGGTCAGCGGTGGTTCTATCAAATCAGTCGAGGCTTGACGGCCAAGAACGACCCGATCATCGACATCATCGAAAGCACTACGGAAAACCTCGATGTCGTAGTGGATCGACGGTTTCCCACTCGGCCGGTGAAGTGGGTCACCCTCCGCCCCATCAATCCCGAGCGCACGTGGGAGGTTGCCGAACTCCAAGTCTTTGGCGAGGGCTACGTGCAGCAGACTGTTTACCGCACGGACATTCTGGATTTCGGGCGGCCCGTCGCCTGGAGCAAGATTCGTTGGGAGGGAGTAGCGCCGGAGGGAACGAGGGTGGAAGTGCGGACCCGCACGGGCAACACAGAGCAGCCGTTCCGCTACAGCAGGAAGCAGCGCACTGGGCAGTTCGCCGCGGTGGACCGGCGGGAATACAACGACGTCTTCAACGCGGTGAACGTGGCCGATCCCTTTTCTAGTGGCAGCACGCGGGGGTTTGAACTGGTCAAGAAGGAGGTGGATACCGAAAACTGGAGCTTTTGGTCTCCGGCCTACGATTTCGCCGCTGGCCTGCGGGATGCGAGCGAGCCGCCCTCAGCGTGGACGGATGGCGCAACCTTCTTGTCGAAGAGCCCTGCTCGCTACCTCCAGTTCGAGGTGCTGTTCTTTCCGACTAGCGAAACGGCCCCGCGGGTCGAGCGTATCGAACTGCTCTTTGGCGAGGCCGTGGCCGACGCAGTAATCGGAGAAATCTCACCGACGGAGACCGCGAATTTCCAACCTCACACCTTCACGTATGTCGTCCGGCCCATCGTGCGAGAGGAAAACAGTGGTTTCGACAGATTGGAAATCGCCACCTCCACTCGCGTGGAGCGACTGCGTTCGGTGAAGGTGGACGATGCGGAGGTGGGAGAGGAGTTCCCCCGGGACATCCAGGATGACCGCATCGTCGTTGGATTTGAGAAGCTCGTGGGCAGCGAGGATACTGAAAAGCGCATTGAGGTGGTCTTCGACGTACCGGTTTTGCGCTTCGGGCAAAAGTTCACTGGCTTCGTTTTCTCCAGCGACGATCCCGACATCCGCCAACAGGTGGAGGAGGGCAATGCCACCTTGCGTTTCAGTACCAATTCCCTGTCCGTGAAAACCCCTAGAGGAGGCGAACTCATCGGCGAGCTGAAGGCCATTCCAGCGGCATTCAGTCCCAACGGCGACGGCGTGAACGACCAAGTCCTAATCCAATACCAAGTTCGCGTTCTGGGGAACAGCGTGCCCCATGTGCTGACCTTGTACGATCTGGCAGGCAGGGTGGTTCGCCGGCTGGAGACAGCGCCCGGAGCAGCGGGCGTGTACGAGCGCGAGTGGAACGGGCGGAACGAGGCGGGAGAGCGCGTACCCCCGGGAACGTATGTTTATACGGTAAAGGTGGAGGCAGACCTAGGAAAACAATTGAGCGCGGGTGCCGTATCCGTGGTGTATTGAGTCCAGCGGTTCGCAAATGACTGTTGAGGATCCAGTGTCGAGTTGCACAAACACAGTGAGAAGCTGTCTGAAATTCGTCGTCGTGGCCGCGGTGCTGGGCATGGCCGGGGAGACGAGCGCCCAGTCGGGCAGCCGGCCCAATTATGGGAACCGGCTGGGAACGCAATGGAAGCACGAGACGAGTTTTCTGCCCCAAGGAGTGCAAGTAGCGCTCAACGCGATTGATCCAGCGGTAAGAAGGTGGTACGTGCCCCAGGAGTTGTTCGCCGAATACCGCTGGCGGCAGTGGCAGACGACCAACTACGCCCGCGCTGATTTTGACCGCTACGTAGCCCCCGAAATCGAAGGGAGCTACCTCTACGACATGTTCGGAAATACAGTATCCAAGGGATGGCTCATCTACAACACGAGCCAGAACACGCCCGAGGAGTTCGGCAACCGGCTCTTCAAGGGGAATCGTTTCGAAAGGTGGTTCAGCCAAGTCGTGGTCGCGGCCGACGCAAAAGGAGGCACGTACTACGCGCTGACAACGTCCAACAATCTGCGGACTACCCTTACGCCACTGGTTTTGAGCAAGGTCCAAATGGACGGAATCCAGTTCGACTTGGCGACGGATAAGTACCAGCAGACGCTGATTTTCTCTAGAATTAGTGGCCCCCGGCTGACCTTTAACCGGGACGACCGGCGCACCAATACCACGACCTTTTTCGGTGGCCGGTTTACTGCCGCTGTCGGCGATTTCGTGGCCTTGGGCGTACACGGCGTCAATTCCCATCAGTCGAACTCGAAGATCGATGAGGCGCCGGTGGCGAGCTTGTTCAAAGGAAGGCTGACGGAAGATCAGAATGCCGTGCCCATCTCCGCCATTGAGATCGTGCTCCGCGACGAATCTCCCGAGGACGGCACGGGCGGAGCCGCGTTCTTCCCCGGCTCCTCGGACATCATCATCACCTATGAAAGTGGCCTCGTCAACAGGGGCAAGGATATTGGCTTCGAACCTGTATTGGAGGGGGGCATCCCAGCAGGGGGAAGGTTGGAGGCCAATGGCAGTGAAGAGATCCGGCTCCTCTATTCCTTCGACGACCAGACCTTTGTCAACCGCGCAAGCGGCGCCAAGGACGAGATCACAAAGGTCGAATTCGAACTCACAGTGGCCAATGATTACGACATCTCGATGAGTTCCGACCGCCAGCTGAATTCCGCGGGGGCGAGAGTGCTTCTTCCGGTCACCCAAGCGGAAGGGAATATCCAAGATTTGAGCAATCTCCGGACCCTGCGGTTTGAGTATGGCTTGCCAACGGCTACCCAGATCCTCGGCGGCAGCCTCAGCGCCTCCGATGTGCTGGGTTTCCGGCTGTACGGAGAGTTCGACCGGAACTGGAA
>JAPOYQ010000010.1 GCA_026706505.1 Gemmatimonadota bacterium | reverse complement strand
GGCAAAGCGCGCAATGATAAAACTGGGCAAAACCTGGTCCCCGCGCAGATCGCCTCGCAGGGAAAAATCGCCCTGCGCGCTATCGAAGAGATTGAAGTGGACACCACTGGCTCCCAAGGTGAGCGCACCCAAGTGCAATTCGCCGCGCCCGCCCGTGAGCAGGGATGCGTTGCGCGCTTCTGATCGCGGGGTGCCGGCCACCCAGATGGGGTCGCGGAAGCGCGAGGCCAACAGTGAGAATTGGGTCGGCCCTTTGTCCACGTCGAGGCGGATCCCATTGACGCCAGTCATATCGAGGGTCAAGGGCGTAAAAAAGGTGCGAATCTCGTCGCCGATGATCAGCCGGGCGGACCAGTCGTTGTAACTGTCGAAGCCGACGATATTGCGGTCGAGCAGCCCATAGCGCGCGTTCTGCTTGAGGAGCTCGCTATTGGGCGCTTGGCCAATGGGGAAGTCAGCGCGCGTCTCTCGCCACGAAAACACGTCGTACCCGTAGATCAGGTGATGGCCGAGCGGGCCGTAGTAATTGCGCCGGTCAAAGGGTGGCAGCAAGGTCTGATCTGGGAGCTCGTAGTCCGTTTTCGCGCGGTTGACATAGGGGCGTCCGGGCCGGTGGACGAAGGGGTGGGCCGGGAGAAAGGTCGGCACCCTGGACCGGAGCCCAGACTCCTCGGCTTTGAGCCCTGGAAAGGGGAGGGCCAAGAGGAGCAAGCATCCTATGCCAATGGCTGCTCTCATCCTTTGAACGGCTCCAATCCCATGACTAGGCGCATGAAAAACAGGACTTGGTCAATGTCTTCGACTTGGCGCGAGCGGTCGTCGAATTGCAGTTGTTTGCGTTGGTAACCCGTGCTCAGACTGAGGTGGTAGCCCTTATAGGTCGTCCTATTGGTCACCATGATCACGTAGTCCTCGGCCCCATAGTTGACGGCGTCGTTGACGCGATCGCGGTACCTGCTTTTGAGCAAGGGCAACCCCTGGGCACCAGCGCTGAAGCGGGTCATGGGCGTGAGATCGTACGTCGCGGTCAGGATCGGATAGAAAAAGCGCTCTGAAATGGGCCGCACCCGATCGCTGCGATCGCGCCGCACAAAGCCCATGTACTTGATTCGGGGCGTCACCGTCAAACTGCCCACATTCCAGTTATAGGCCGCTCGCAACACATAGGACCAGGCACCGATCCGATTGGCGGGTTGTAGGGATGTGGGGCGCTGGAAATTGACGTCGTACTTGAGGCGCTGGTCGATGTTGAGGTTGTCGATGCGGAAGAAGGTGGCCTTGAGATAGGCCGTGTTGACCAAGCTATTGCGCATAGCCAGCTCGTCCTCGACTAGTTCAAAATTATCCACATTGGCGTCAAAGGTGCCCCTCACTTCAAAAGGCAGGGCATTGGAGATGCGCGGCAAAAACTGCGGGGTGTCGTCCTCAATGTCGTCTTGCACCTGCTTGAACACATTGAAAAATTCCACGCGGCCGTACGGGAAAAGGGAGCGCTGATAGGCCGTCTTGAAATACGAGACGCGGTTTTTTCCCGCTCCCCAGATCTGGCGCGTGCGGTAGCGCCCCACGGTAAATTCAAGCCCGGCGCGAGGGCGCAGGCCGGCGAACAGGTGATGGCCCTGGGTATCGACATCATAGGGATAATCGGGCTCAAAGTCGTCCTCCCGATGGTCGATGATGCCGTTGTTATCGAAGTCGTCTCCGTAGTCGTATTCGGGCGGATCGACGTTATAGAGCACAAAGGGCTCGAGGTAGTCGGGGGCCGTATTGCCGTTTTCGTTGGGATCGGGCTGGCCATCCTGATCGAGATCGAGGCCGGGGAAAATGCCGTCGTTATCGGCAAAATTCGGTATGAAGTGCATGTCGGGAAAGCGGTCGCGGTCGTCGTTGTCATCTACCGTGGACAATTCGAGGGTGTTGTTGTAGCGCTCGTCAAAGCTGGGAAAGACGCTGAAGGGGCTGCGCAGATCCTCGGTGTACGTGCGGTAATTCCGGTCCTCGACAGAAATGCTAGTGCTGTACTGGGGTGCAATGTGGAAGACCTCAAAGCCGACACTGGCGCGGTGCCAATCCCGAGTGGTATTGACAAAAAAGGCGTCGGCCGTGCGGCGCTGCCACTTGCCGTCTCCGGCGTGGGAGGGATACTGGCGAAATTCAAAAGTGCGGGCGAACTCAGTGCGCAGGGAGAAATCCCGGCGCTGCACTTCGAGGCGCAGACTGGCATTGGTGCGGCCCGTGTGGCGGCCGTACTCAAAGTCCACCCAGCGCCGGTTGGACCCGTCGTGCACCTGGCCCTCGGCCGCGATCACCGGATAGAAAAAGGTGGCGCGTTCGCCAGTTATATCGACGTTGGACGATGACGTGGCCGCAGCCGGCAGAAAAATTTCGGCCATTTCAATGAGGTAGTCGTTGGCCACCAGCCCGCGAAAGCGCAAGCGCTCGACCTGCCCCCGCATTTCCTGGGGAATTTTGAACCAGTAGAGCAAAAATTCCGAGCCATTGGCCTCGAGAAATTCCCCTTGCTCGGCCGGTTCCACAGCCAGGTCTCCCCGGAGAAACTCGATATACGGCGGTATGGTCTTGCCCAGCGGAAAGAAGCGGTCGCGGTTGGGATAAGTTCTATCAATTTGCTCGCTATCGTGGCGGGTGACGAGCGGGCGGATATCGCCGAGCGCCCCTTCGATGTGCAGGTCGTAAATCCGGGCCCCGCCGCCATCCTTGGGCGAACCATCGCCGAACTTGACCACCACGTAGGCCGGCGGCGTGTTCTTGCGCGGCACCACGCCCTTGATGCTGTTATCGCCCCACGCGGTCAGACTGTTGGTGCGGTGCAAATTGACATAGGAGAAACTCAAATCCAGCACCCCGAACTTGCGCTGGACGTGGCCGCCGAGCAGGTAGGTGGCCCAATCCCGAGCACCGTGCAGTTCGAGATTATCCCCCGGGAAGATGGGCCAGTCGAGGCGCGACGTGACAAAGGAAAATTGCGCGCCATCGACATCGGCGTCCCAGCGGGCACCATTGAGCGCAACTAGGTCGAGGGTGAGGGCGGTAAACTTGGTGCGGATGCGGTCGCCGACGATCAGCCGACTGCTCCAATTGCCGTAGCTGTCTTGGGCCACCAGCAGGCGATTGAGGTACTGCTGGTAAAAGCGACTTTTGTCGATAAAGCTCCCCGATTCGGGCGGATTGGTCCGCCCTTCCTCCAATTCAAAGACGCCGACCCCGTCGAGGACAAAGTTGCCCAAATCGTCGTACATATTGCGCGTAACTTGGCCAAATATCCCCGAGTTGTACGCGCGGTACCCCTGGCGCGCATAGCTCTCATAGCGCTCCTCAGCATCGTAGAGCAATTGCCCAAAGGCGGGCGCGGACCAAGCCAAGACGATGAGCAAGAGAACCATCACACGCACCTCTCGATAAAAATCAATCGCCCCATCTGCGTTCCATCTGCGTCCATCTGCGGATAACATCACAGCACCCGCGCCTGGACGAAAAATTCTTTAAAGTTGCGCGCCCTGCGGCCGGGCGTGTGCACAAAGCGGGTGTAGCTGGCGCGGAAACCCAAATTGAGACTGAGATCGAAGCCCCGGTTGTGGCTGCGGTTCTCAATGGCAAAAAGGTAGTGGCGGGCCGTGAAATCCCCGGTCGGGTACTTCTCGTTGCGAAAAGTGTGCGGCCAGCCCGGCAATCCCTGGATGCCAAAGCGCAGCACCGTGGCTTGGCCCAGTGCGTAGTCCGCCTGCAGAATGGGAAAAAGTTCATACGTGCGAAGGGGCAATAGCAGGTCGTCGGGAGCGGTGCGGCGCTGAAGCCTCAGTTTGGCGCTGGGGCGGATTTTTAGGCCTTGGCGCACAAAGGTGTAGTCCGCCTTGCTGGTCCAAGTCCAGTCGATAATATGACTACTCTGTTCTAGCCTCTCCAGCATGCGGTTGATTTCGAGCTTGGTGGTGGCTTTGACTTGCACCCCGGGGATGGGCACGTATCCCGCGGTGCCGTACAGGGTGTGGAGCCAGCTATTTCGCGCCAGCAGTGGATCGGGTTTGATCTTGATCGCGGTATTGGTCTCGGTCAGCGGATCGACGACGTGCTGGTACACTGGATCAGCGATGGTATCGCGCACTCGCTTACTGCGCACATTGAACTGTACATGCCCCCTTTGGTATTGCGCCTCCCCATACGCAACTTGGTTGCGGCCGGCACCAGCGCGCTGTTCAATGCGGTACTGCCCAAGGCGGAACTGCAAGGATGAGCGGGGATGGAGCAGGGCGAAGGAATGGTACCCACGGCTGTCGAGCGGATAGGGATAGTCCGGCAGATTGTCGTTCTCGCGCCGATCCACTACGCCGTTGTTGTTGAAATCGTCGCCGTACACAAAATCGTCTGGTTCAACGGCGTACATGAGGAAGGGCTCGGCGTAGTCGGGTATCTGGTTCTGGTTGACATTGATCTCCAAGACCCCGTCCCCATCTTGGTCCAGCCCGGGAAAAACGCCGTACCCAACGCCGTTGCTGAGGTTGCCGGGCAGGTAGTCAATGGCGGCCTGAGTCGGCTGGCTCTCCGGGTCCACGCCAGCGGCGTCCTTCAGACTGATGTAGAGTGGGTCGAGCGGATCCCAGTGCTCCCACTGGTCCTCCCAGTAGTCGCCGTCGTCGTTGTCATCGACCAGCGCGTAGTCCAGAACCTTGTCAGCGCGTTCCGACCACATGGGCAAGGTGGTAGCGTACGCCGCCGGCAGGCCAAACACCTCAAGGCCAACTGCGAGGCTATCCATCTGGTGCAGCCCCTTGAGAAAAAAGGCTCGGCTGGTGCGGCGTTGATGCTGGCTGGCACCGGGAAAGCGGCGGTACCCGACGTTTTCGACCAACTCGCCCGCAAGGGTCGTCCCCTCCCATTCCCAAAGAAAGTCGCTGCCGTACTGGATCTGGGCGGTCGGAAAGCCGTATTCAAAGCTCACCCAGCGCAAGTTGGACCCATCCCGGACATTGCGCGGCGCGCGCGCGACATTGTGCCAGTCGGTCCAGATGCGATTGGGCACGCCAGCCCAGCCGTAGGCCGCCGCCACGTCAATACTGTAGTCGCCAGCCACTTGGGCGCGAAAGCTCAGGCGCTCGGCCGTGGCTGGAATTTCCCAGCGATAGACCAGCAGGTCGGTGCCGCCCACTTCGAGGGGAAACTCCGCTGCTGCAACGGGCAAACCCTCTTGGAAAAAGAGACCGCGTTCCCTGCGCCGGTTGTTGAGCCGGGGATCGAAGACTCGGTCGCGCGAAACGCTCTGCGGGGCCCAAGGTCCATGGCGGCGCAGATGAGGTACGTGGTCCGGGTCGGCCAGATGCGGGATGCGCCGAATATCCGGCTCGATTGGCAGCGGAGTGCCATCGACAAAAATTTCCACGGCCAGCACTTGCACGCCGCTGTCATCCTCGGGAGAATCGTCGCTGAAAACCACGTAGTAGAACGTGGTCTTAGCCAGATCCGTGGGAAAGGTGCCGCGCGTCGACCCCCGGCGCTGCATGCTGTCGCGCAGATGCAGGTTGACGTACGAACCGCCAACGGTGAGCACATTGCCCAGCCGGCTTTCCCAGCGGCCGCCGAACAGATAGGTGGCAAACGGGAGATTGTTGTTACCGCCGACTAGCGGCGAAGAAACCCGGGCACCCAGTACGGTAAAGCGATTCTTGTACGAAGCCCCATCCCAGCGCAGCCCCTGCAGGCGCGCCTTGTCGAGAGTCAGCGGCGTGAAGCGGGCCTCGAGGGCGTCGCCGACCATGACCCGGGCCGACCAGTCGCGGTAGTGATCGCGCATGATGACCAAGTTGCGAAAGGTGGCCGCTATATTGCCACTGCGAAAAATTCGGCTGCTGCGCTGGGGTGCCAGCGTGCGGTATTCCTCTACGCGCAGCAACTCCACCCCGTCGAGCAAATAGGCCCCAAAGGGATCGTAGGTCGGGTTCTCGGGGCGGGCCGTGTAGTCGCGGTAACTGAGCAGGCTGTAGTTTTCGTAGCGCTCGTGCCACCAAGGGTAATACTCGCGATTGAGGAAGCGGGACTGGGCCTGGCTCCAAGGCAGGTACTCGGTGGTGGTAAGTTGGCCTTCCGCCCGCTCCCAAGCGATGACGCAGAACAACGCAGCTAGCCCAATGATCGGGAGGCCCTTCATAATCAGTAAACCTATTTTAGCGCCGTAGGGGGCGGTTTCAAACCGCCCCCTACCCGGGTGCGTAACATCAGTTAGTCAGTAAACCACCGCCACGTGGCCGCTGTGGACCGCTTCCCCTGCATCGAGCTCGACCTCTACCTGAAAGAGGTAGAGACCCGGGGGCACTAGGTTACCGCGGTCATCGCGTCCATCCCAATAGCCGGGGCTTTCGCGCTCCCGGCCGGGTAGACGCAAATAGGTTCCCGCACTCAAGGCCGGAGGCCGAAGCCGAGCCACAGTGCGGCCGCTCAAATCGAAGATGCGCATGGATACTGGGCGCGCCACATCCACTCTGGAGAGGACTAATTCGATCACCGTGGCGTCGTTGATACCATCGCCATTGGGCGAAAATATCGGCGGATTGGCCCGCACCTGTTCGAGGACTTGGCCGGTAACCGTGGTCGTCACCAACGTCCACGAATGGGGCCTTTGGGTGCGCGGGTCTTCGTCCTGATTGGGCGCGGCATTGAGCGGATTTTCCGAATCTGGGCTGAACAGGAACGCGCGGAAACGGTGCAGGTGGGCATAAGAGCGAGTGCGGAAGGGAATATGCAACTGAGTGCTTTGCCGCAGGGGCTCGGCGAAAATCAAAGTGAGCAAGTGCTGGGTGGAAAACCACTCGGCCAGCACGGCAGTCCCTAGGTCAATATCCGGGCCGAGCTGAGCCTGTCCAGGTACAGCTATTTGCAAGCTTTTGACCCCCTGATCGCCAGCGCCGATCTCCACGTCGAGAGTATAGACAAAGTTGGTATCCACGCCCATCGGCACCCGGTTGGGCTCGACGCGACCACGGGCTGTGGACGCGGCTATATCCTCAGTAGAGTACTCGATGCTCAGGTCGCGAAAGAGCGGGCTTTTCTCCGGGTCCCGGCTCTCCATATTGACGCGGTACTGCAAAAACCGCCCGGGTTCGGGGCCGGGAAAGAGGATTCCGCCAGTGACCAGCGGAGTGCTCCAGCCCCCTTGGGGATCGGCAAAAGCGTCCAAGGTGGCACCGCTGCGGAACTGGACCGATAGGTCCGTGCGCAGGGGAATGTCTGCATTCCAAGCGATGCGGCCGAAATTCTTGCGCTTGTCCGGTGCTCCCAGATCCAGCGGTTCGGAAAGAAAAACGCCCTCCTCGGCAAAGCCCTCGCCAAAGACTTGGATCTCGGCGACCTTGGGCTGGCTCACGCCATTGACGTCGATGATGACAATGCGCACGAACCGGGTCCAAGTTGGATTGAAGACCACTTCGGTGCGCTCGAACTGGAGGATATCGTGCAAAACCCCCACCTCGGACCAGCGGATTTCGTTGTCGCTGACTTGCACGGAATAGCCCTGCAGGGAATTCTGGGCGAATTCGGGGCCCTCGGTGAGCACTCGCACGGCCCGGATCAGGCGGCGCTGTTGCAAATCGATGGAGGCGGCAAAATTGACCGAGGATACGGGCGGTTCCCAAGCGGTGCGCACATTGCCATCTACGGCTTCGATGCGATTGGAGGGCCGCCCTAAAGCCAAGTTCTCACCGCGTATTTGCTTGAGAACCACGCCGCCGGCCACGCCGCCGATATCCGTGCCGCCAGGAAAACCGGCGACTAGGTCCGGGGCCGGGTCGGGCAAGCCTTCGATCAGGGCGCGATTGGCGCTACCGGCCTGGACCACCTGCCAGCCCGGCTGCTCCGCAATCTCGGCCACTTGCCAGTCAGTGTCGGCCAGAGGGCGAGCCGTCCAGTACCAAGTCTGGGCTTTGGGGTCAGTCTCGCCGTAGCGCAGAGAATCAACCTCGATCGCGGCCAGCAGGCCATGCCCCACGCCCAAACCGCGATTGACCACCTCGACGGCCCAGGCGTTATCGCCGCTGAGCACGTCAACTGGATAGGTGTGCACCTGATTCCAAGACGCATTGGTCCCGATGGCGACGACGTTGAAATAAACCGCAAAACTGTCCACCGCGGCGATGTGGAGCAGCCCCGAGGCACTGCTGTCGGCCGCAAAGGTGGTGCGGTAGTACAGGGTATTGCGATAGGTGTCTTGGGTCCAGACCTCGGCGCGGCTCCCACCCGGAAGCATTAGCAGGAGGCAAGTGACCAACCCGGATCTGATGTGGGCTCGGGCCATCGCGTTGCGGATTGTTGCCAGATGGACGGAAAAGTCGGTGAAACGCAGAAAATTAACTACTCCCAATCCTAAAGGAGTTGGGA
>JAPOYQ010000774.1 GCA_026706505.1 Gemmatimonadota bacterium | reverse complement strand
GTTCGTCATAGCGGGAAAGCGAAAGCGGGCGGTCACCGCTCTGAACATGGCGCACGGCCATTTCGATGAGGTAGCGGCTTGCTGTAGCGCTCTGGTTGATCGCATGAAACTTTTTGACAGCATCCGCTACGTGGTCGCCCTCGGTGAACGGGTTGGGGGCCACGATGCGCAGCCTCGTTCTGTCCTGTTGCATTCGTTCCTGTTCCGATACCAGCAACTCGAAGGTCATATCAGGGCTTAACTCTCGAAGCTTGCCGCACAGCTTGCCGTGGAGGTTGCGCATGATTTGCTCGACCACATCGACTCGACTCTCGGCAGGGACAACCCCGAATTCCAGTCCGAGGCCAGAGGCGATCGCGTCGATCTCCTCATTAACGGCGTCAAGCTCAACGTCGTGCTTCAGGCGGCACCCATGCAGCGATGCTCCACCGTGGACTCCTGGCACATATCCAGTGCCGATGTACATAAATCGCGGTATTGCTTCAGGGGCAAGCTGGTCTAGATCGGCATCCGTGAAGCCATTGGGCCGGTTCGCCAGTGACGCCAGTGCCCGTACCACCTCGGCGATGAGTGCCCCCTCCGCACAATCGGATACCTGCGAGAGGCGAACTGCGGCATTGGGCCGCAGGCGCACGGTGATGCTGTGATGGACGCGGTCGATTGTCACCTCGAACCAGGGTGTGTCCGCTGGAGCATCAAAGTCATCGAGTACAAGCGAAGACCCGTCGGTGTCCACGATGTCGATGACAATCCGCGATGCATGGTCGGCGAGCACTTCCAGATGAGAGTCGATGATGTCGCGCAAGCGCCATAGATGGTGAGCGACAGCTTGTGCAACGACAGTGCAATTCGACTGTGACTGGGTGTCAGCGCCATGTGCCCCAATCCAGCAAGGGAGAGGAAGTTCGATAAGCCTTAGATGCCTCAGATCCTCGCATTGGGGGATGTAGACGGGCGCAGTTGCCGTCGCGGCTTCGCGACTGACCAGCACCGATCTCGATCCGTCGGGCAACCGGGCAGCATGCACGTCCGTTTGGCGCTGGTGATCGACGACAAGGGGTGCTCCATACCCGACGAGAAAAAAGGCAATCGGCCTGTTGCGGGCACGCAAGCGGCGCGGTCTCTTGTCGAAAAGAAGGTATAACGCGTAGGCATCGATGGTATTTGTGAGCGATGGGTAGCCGGGCAGTGGGAGTTCGTTTAGGGCCCTCGCGTATCGCCACAGACCCAGAATGTCGTCTCTCTCGTGGCTGGCGATGGTGCGAAGCTCGTCGATGCTCAGAATAAGAACTGACCCTCCTTCGCCTTCGAATTCGCCAAAGTCCGCATGCATCAAGCGCCCGATCGGTGCTGCGAGCACCAAATGAAGAACTTCACCTTCCCGGTCGAGCGCACCCACCGTGTCGCGAACCTGCTGCATGCGTTTACTGATGTGCTGTACCTGAGCAGAAGAATCAATCGGAGAAAGCGGCCTCGCTGTTTCGTATCCGTGGAGGTCATCGGCGAGTACGACAACATGCGCGATCTTGTCGGCATCGAACGCGAAAACGGCGTCCTGAATGTAGCTGGAGGGTGCGAGAGCCAGTGAGGAGTCCAACGGCATCCAGCCCATCTGCCCACAGATGCGTTCCGCCTCGGCCAGTACCGCCCGCTTGAACGCAGACATGAGGTGGTGGTGCACGCCACTTGCAACAGCTCGCGCCGCGACGCGATGGACAATCGAAAGCGCCAGTTGGTTCGGCGACGGGACGATCAGCCCATTCGACGACGAAGCACGCGATAACGGGTAGACGAGGGCACGGTCGTCGGTCAGGCAGGCGCGATCCCTCCTCAAACGGACCCGCCTCTCCGGCCAGCAAAGATCCGCGAAACTCTCGATCCCGTCGAATCGGTGTTCCAATTCCAAGTTGTCGATGTAGACGGCCGCCTCGAGCCGCTGGCGGTCTTCCTCCGCAGGAATGTAAACGCTTCTGCCCTTCTCATATGCCGGTGCCTGCCAGCGCTCCAGGCCACCGCGGCACGCAACCGTGTCGGAAATCCACAGGAGGCGAAAAGCGTCTCGATACATCAGATCTCGCGTTGCGCGAGCTTCGGTCGGCAGCGCGTCTAGTGCCACGAGAAGGAATTGGCACACGGTCGCCGCATCGGCAACGGCACCCGGGATAGTCAGGTACTCAGTGCCGTCGAAGAGGACGGGCGCTGTGAAAGGACCCTCGAAAGGGTCTTCGTGGTCGAGCACGTGGTCACTGGCGATTGGTGGACTCGTCAACAGCTCCTCAAGTTCGGCGACTGTCGCTGTCCTTTGCAGACGAGCGGGGCGCACGGCTCGAGTCGCCTCGACCAGACGGGCGAAGCGGAGCCATTTCGTTGCGTTTTCGGGTAGGAGCTGTAGTGCCCCGGCACCCAGGAGCAGCGAATCGGTCACACTCCGAAGTTGCGGACCCAAGCTGAGTAACTCGTCAGGAGTGCCCCTGTGAGATTTCAGGAGCCTCATCCTTCCTCCAAGTCATCCCCGCAATCAGCAGGCACTCTCTGGTTCCGATCGTTGACATGTTCCTTGCTCCTACTTCGGGAGTGACTCCGTCGAGTTGTGATCGCTTTGTTGATTGGTCCGGTGTGGTTGCCGCCGCTTCCGCACCATTCGCCGGTTGCGCGCCAGAGCTCGTAGTGAAGCAGCCACTCACTCGTCCAAGGCAGGATGGTCTTTGCGATTGGATCTCCAGGGGTCCACTGGTCGGGTTCATGCAGGCAGAGGCTGCCGTCTGGATAGATGTGGGGGAGGTTGCCGTCGGCATCGTGGACGAGCTTCGGGCGACGCACGAAGACGCGGGGGTAATACGGTGGCGCGTAGCGAAGACCTACCTGGTATTGCCGGCTGACCTCACTGGGTTGGAGCTCACCGGTCCATCGCAGAACTCCAGCTTTGAGCGTCGCCTTCCCGTGCGGGTAGTGATCTTTGAGCAGTCGGACTTCCCGAATGAGTTCGAGGGTGCGGCTATCGGTCTGGGCCATGAAATCTGTGGGGTGGAATTTTGGTGCCGCCCCTTTGGGTCACTCTTCCCTGCTGGGCGACGCCGAGGCCGCCGGCCGCTGCAAGGGACGAGAGGGCCGTCCCAAGTCGCTTTGCTGCCGTTTGCACCGGGGCGGTGCCGAATGCGGTGCCAAGCGACTTGATGGCTTCGTCGACCCCGTTGCTAGTGGCCCAGCTTTCGGTATCGGCTATCAGCGCCTCGATCCACCGATCGAAGTGTCTTTTGCGGTCCGGGTTCGTGTTCCATTTGTCCGCGAAGTTCTCATCCTCATGGGCCGGATTCGGAACCCAATAGGTGCCGTTGCGCCACTCGACGTAGGACGAGAGACTGCGAGCCACTTTCTGGAATGCCTCGTATAGGTCGCTCTCGCCGCCGTAAGCGTGGGTCGCCAGAGTCGTGATGAGAATGGAGGGCGGCTTGTGTTGGGGATGGCTGCGGAAGAACGTGTCGCGGTGCAGCTTCAGCAACTGCACCACACGTTGCAGCGTGGTTCTCACCAGCCACTCAGGAACGTCTTCGACGTCTCGTTTGAGCGCCTCAGCCAATAGTGCTCTGCTTATTCCAACGGCCTCCCCCATGGATCTCCAGAACCAGTTGGCGTATCCGATTGGGTTGCTGTGCTGCCACAGGTACATGTCCCGGTCTGACAGCAGTACGGCGGTGTTGTCGCCGTCGGGATCGGGGATGACAGGCAGCACGTCCATGTGGAATCGGTCGCCCGAATAGATCAGTTCCCAGCAGCGGCCCCTCTCCTTCAGTGTTGGGTTTCCGTTGGCGGCTCCGCGCGCGGCGATATAGGCCTTCAGCAGCTGGCCAGCCTGGGCGCGGAGTTCGTCTTGGGTGATCGACTCCTTGGCAAGATATCGGAGGAAGACCAAGTCGATGTCGAAGTCACCGCCGCCGGTCGGACGCAGCACCGTTCCCAGCCGGAACGAGCCCTGCGGGTACACGTCGGGATTGCCGATGCCTTGGTTGACTAGCCATTGGCCGAGATCCGTGTATCGACGCACTGCGAGTTCAAACTGCTGCGGCGATATGTCGAGATCCTCGACCGTGGCGTCGAGAAGTCGCGAGACCACCTGCAGGTTGCTATTGGACATGGGAGGGCTCCTTTCCATGAAGGGGGACATAGGGAGAAGGGGAATGCTGAAAAAAGTTGTCCAGCGCAGGCGAACGGGCACGGCTCTCAGCGAGGGCGCGACCGATCAAATCCGAGGCGGTCACTGAATCAAGCTTGTGAAGCCCTTCGGGGGTCGGCACGTCCACCCGCACAACGTTGGTTCGCCCGAGAATGAGTTGGGCATGGTTGGTAGCCGCCAGGCATTGCCCCCGCAGCATCACGTCGAGACCATCAGAGCGCCATGCGAGCATGCCTCCGTCGTTGAGGGTGGCCCGGCGCTTGCGGATGTCGCTTGTGGTGCCCACATTGAGGACCCGGACGCGGCCTCGTTCACCTCCGAGGCGGTCGAAGCATTCTGCCACCCCCACCAGCGTTGGGTTGTTGGCCCACACACCGCCGTCGATCAGACGGTGCGCCTCCACCCGGTGAGTGGGGAGGAACAGCGGCGCCGCCGCTGTGGCCAAGGCCACGTCCACGGCCAACACTCGCCAGTCGCGTCGTAGGTCCCGGTGGTGAGGGGTGCGGAACAAATGGACGTGATCCGCGGCCAGGTCGTAGCTGGGGATTGCTAGCCGGACTCTCGAATCGCTAAGAAGCTGATCCCCAAAGCTGTCCTGCAGCACCGCTCGCAGCTCGGCAGCGTCATATCTAGGCCGCAAAAGCCGGCGCACCAACCCGCGACGTGCTCGCCCCACCCGCGGGAAGATGCGTTCGCCGTGTTCGACGTAGATCGACAAGACCTCGGCCGGAGACATCCCGAGCCCAAGCGCGAGAGCGATGATGCCGCCAGTGGAGGTTCCGACGATGAGATCGAAGTGATCGGCAACCGATGTGTCGAAGTCCTCTTCCCACTCAGCCAGCGCTGCCGCTGTGAAGATCCCGCGCAGTCCACCCCCGTCAAGCGCGAGCACCTGGAGGAGAGGAGCGCTCTCGTTCGCCGGCCCAGCCATTACGGAAGCGCTCTCAGATTCAATGCCAACCCCGTTGTTCCTAGCAGCGTGATGACCGTCGTTTGCGGCCTTATCCTGGATATTCCCTATGCGGTCCATGTTCCGCCTCTTCTTGGCCCCTGGGTTCACCATGCGACTATAGCGACAACGTAATATAACGTCAAACAGATTTTTACTCAATCGAGTGGAGCCATATTTCAAGTGTCTGACCCACCCTCACCACCGGTGCTGACCTTGTCCGACCTGCGACGGCGCCTCGGACGATCTCAAGCCGAGATCGCAACCGCGGCGGGCACGACCCAATCCGGTATTTCGCGGATCGAGAACCAATCTGACATCCATGTATCGACGCTCGACGAGTACGTAACCGCCTTAGGTGGCCGCCTCCGCCTGGTTGTGGACCACGGCGACGATCACATCGAGATCGGGGTTCCGTCCCTATGGCAGCAACAGCCCGAAGAGCGCCGGGAATTCCGCGTGATCTGGCAAGATCAAACAACCCGAGGCTTAGTGCATGTTGGGTGGCTCGTATACACCGGCGGCGAGTTCACGTTCTCGTATGCCGACGAAGCCAAAAACCACGAGCGATTCCAGCCCTTCCCCGCCTTCCCGCGCCTTGACGAGACCTACCGGTCAGCCGATCTCTTCCCGTACTTCGCCCTCCGGCTCACCAGCGCTGCCGATCCCCACTACGACGCTGTGCTAGACGCCATGGGACTGACACGCGAAGAAGCGACGCCTGTCGAACTGTTGGCCCGGTCACCTGAGTCGCCCCATGACACCATTCAGGTGGTTCCCGAGGCGAGGGAGATGTCTGATGGCACACTCATACGCATATTCCTCGTGTCAGGAACGCGTCACGCAGATGAACGGGACCCTGACACTGTGAGCCGACTCATCGAGGCCCTCCCCGCGGACGCACCCCTCGACCTAGTTCTGGAGCCCGAAAACGAATACAACCCCCAGGCAATTCAGCTCATGGCAAACGGCAAGCGGGTCGGCTGGATTCCCAACTACCTACTTGAGGAGATACACGGTTACATCAACTCAAATCGCTCGGTGTCCGTCGCAGTTGTTCAAGCCAATGGGCCAGACACCCCGCCACATTTGCGTCTACTTTGCCAATTGACGGTAGCTCCAGGGCCGCCCCAAGGAGAGAGTTAACGCGCCTGGCTGCGTTGCAGGGCAGGCGAGGGTCTGTTTTCTCGGAGCCATGTCTGGCACAAGAGTCGTGGTCTTCATCGACTACTAAAATGTGAATCACCGTGGCCGAAGCTCGTTCGGCTACGAATCCAATCGCGACTCGAATTTCGAGCACAACTCTCCGCTCATGGTCGGGGATCTGTTGAGCAGCCAGTGTGTCCCTGCTTCCCGCCCTGCTAGGAGGGAGCTCGAGCTCAGCAGTTGACGTACTTGAAGGGTGAGGACTCGCCCATCCGATACACCTCGCGGATGGCTCCCCGGTTGATGGCAAAGGTGTAGTCGGCGCCGTTGCGGCGGGGCCCAAGCGTCCACCAGCCTTGGGTTGCCTCGTACAGTTCCTCGGCGGACATCTCCGGCGACCAGAGCCGGGGAATCCGAAACAGGATCGCCCGCTCGGTGATTTCAGGCGCTTGGCCCGGTCCACTTGCCCATATATAAGACCTCGCCGTCGCGCGGATCGATCAACAGATAGATGTACGCCTTGAGCTGCTCGCTCACATAGGGCGTGAATGCGCTCACCGACCGTGCCCTCGCTCGAAACACCCGTGACTTCTGCCTCTCATGGCACTAGGTCTAATGGTGACCGAGGTTGCAAACACCATTGACGGCGCATATGCATTTCGACGCTTCATGCATCAGCATTTCGGCACTTGAAGCGACAATGCCCCCAATTCAAAGAGGCAGGCCGACCCGTCCCTGAGTGGACAGGGTGGTGAATCTGAGCACCTGGTCTGGGGTATTGCCGGGCCAGAAGGGTGGAGCTGCCAGGTTGCCCCGGCTTCGACGAATGGCGCGGCGTCGATGCTTGGGCGAGCTGAGCGGGCGAAGTCGAACCCGTCGAATGTACCTCGCTGCTTGAACACGGCGTCGACTATGCGCCTAGAGCTCTCGCCGTCGTCATCGAACGAGTAGATGCCGTCGTAATGGGCTGCTCGTCGAGTTGGCGCCACAGACCCGTCCGCGCAGCAGTCATGCCCTTCTCCCAGTTCCTACCTCTCTTCAATCATGGAAGTATCTTGTACAAATTTGAGACTTCATATTTTAGATGGGAAAACCAAGAGGAAGAGTCATACCTCCTCCTAGGCGACCGACTATCCCACTACTTGATCGTGAAGTCCGATCATCTGATTGGCACTGAGTACAAAGTCTGCAACGCGTATTGGCATGTACAAGCTCGACTATGATAAATTCCTCGTTCCTGAATTTTTCAACAAAGCATCCCCCAATTGCGACCTATGACTACTAGGAGTCAACTAACATGGCAACACGAATGGAACTGTGGCAATTAGACTCAGAAGGTTTAGCAAGTAAAGTACCTGAAACAACACTGTCAGCCGAAACAGATATTGAATCTGCTATTGAATCTGATCCGGATCTTTTGGGTATTGATCTTCTAATTGTAGGTAGGCAGGTAGAAAATAAATCCGGAACTCTAGACCTCTTGGCCTTGGATAGTGATCAACGTCTCGTAGTAATCGAAAACAAGCGCAACCGTGCTCCTCGAGAAGTAGTGGCGCAAGTAATTGACTATGCTGCCCGCGTTAACGATTTTGAATTTGACGAGGTGGCATTCATTTACGCCGAATATCGGAAAATTCACTTCAATGAAGAGAATGCCGTACTCACTGAAGCGTACGAGAAACACTTTAGTCAGCGGTTAGATGAAATAGCAGGTTTGCCTAAATTGTTGGTTGTAGCCTCTCGACTCGATGATTCTACTGAACACATGATTGAGTTCCTTGCAGAGAACTTCGGAGTGCCCATCAATGCAGTTCTCTTTCAACCCTTTGAAGGCAATCTAGTGGGCCGAACTTTGTTGTTGCCCGACGAACCAGAAAGGAAATCAAGTCGGCGCCGGTCAGCCGCTCGCACCGAATATGATGAAGAATCTAAGCGTTTTTGGGATGCATGGCTTGAGGTTGCTCGGCCTCAGCTTAAACAAATCAATCTACCACAGAAGGGACCTCGTTCTGTACTCATAAAGCGTAAGATAATTCCCGGGATTGCTGGCTCCCTTACAATGTGGGTATCTTCTGGAGAGGCATATGCCGAAGTTCAGTTCGATGAGAATGACCAACGCAGGAATCGCTTGCTTTTAGAGGCTTTGAAAGAACGACAAGAAACCATAGAGTCAG
>JAPOYQ010000315.1 GCA_026706505.1 Gemmatimonadota bacterium | reverse complement strand
CCAAGTCATGTAGAGTACCGTCTGCGCCTGTGCCGCTTTAATTACGGCGTCGAATTCGCGGATGTTTTCTCCGGTGCGCTTGGGATTTTTCACCGGCAGGGTGCTTTGCTCCTGCAACACGACGTAATCCCAGCGGGACGCCTGCAAGCGCTCGTGTGCCTCTCCTTTGTTCAAGTGCATCCTGAGCGAGGCCCCGCCGGCGCTGATGAGTTCGCATTCCAACTCGCCCTTGCCGCCAGCGTGGACGAGTTGGGCTAGGAGGCCGGGTAGATCGTTGCGCGCGGTGAAGCTGTTGCCTATGAAAAGGACGCGGGTGATATTGGCCATGGTCAGTCTTCTGTTCGGGTTGAGGGGTGTCCTATACTCTTAATACACGACAGTAATCCAATGGATGTTACGCATGGGCATTGAGGTCTAAGATGCTGAGCGGAGCGAAGCATCTCATACTGCTCTACTGTCGCGTACTTAGGCTCAACATAAACACCGCTTCGCCTCGCGCCAAGTTGCTAGCCCAATGGTTTGGTATTCGACGCGCAGGACCTCAATATCGGGGATTTTAATATGGGAGAACTTCAGATGGGACAAACGGTCGAGCAGTACGAGCAAGATGGGTATTGTATCGCGGATGAACAGATCGCGCCGGACGATGTGTTGGAAAAGGCGTTGCAGGGGATGGTGGCAGTGCGCGATGGGAAGTTTGATATGGGGCTGCCGCCGACCGAGCATCCTGGGTACGATCCAAGCGTGTTGTGCAAGATCAACAATCCGCATCGGTCGGATACCGGACTCTACGGATTGGTGACCTGTCCACAAGTGGGGCGCAAAGTCGCCGAGATAACGGGCGCACAGCGGGTGCAGGTGTGGGCAAGCCAGTTGCTGATCAAGCCGCCGGGGTCCGCAGCCGCCGGGCACGTTGGCTGGCACCAAGACCGGCAGTACTGGCGCATGTGGCAGCAAGACGAAGGGCTTTTTACGGCATGGATCGCGCTGTGCGATGTGGGGGAGGAGTTGGGACCGATGCGCTTTGTGCGCGGGTCGCACCGATGGGGATTTTTAGACCAAGGAAATTTCTTCGACAAGGACCAGCACAAGCTGCGGGAGGACATCGCGGTGCCGGCGGGCGAGACTTGGGAGGAAGTGTCGGCGCTGATGCCCTTAGGCGGGCTTAGCGTCCACCACTGCCTGACCTACCACGGCTCCAATGCCAATGTCTCGGATGCGGCGCGCTGGAGCTTGGCCGTGCATTTGCGCGACGAACGGGCCGTGCCCGTGCCCGGTGACCAGAGCTACTACACCGCGCATTTAGACGATCCCCAGATTTGCCCAGTGATGTACGAAGCCTAGCGTCGTTACTCAATAGATGCGCCGAAGGCCGCGGCAAAAGCCCGCGACTTAGGGTTGAGTACCGAGTAGAAGGCGCGAACCTCTGGATCGGAATGGTCGCGCCAGAGTCGAGCGGGCAGGGTCGTGTAGTTGCTCAAATGGGGTTGATCGCGGCGGCCGTAATAGATCTGTACGGATTTGCGTTCCTGTTGCGTCGGGCGGATAGTCGCCGTGTGCAGCACTGAGAGGTTGAAGAGCACCACGGTGCCGGCCGGGCCGTGCAGATCGACGATCCCGCCGCGGGCGAGTTGGTCTTCTTGATCCAAAATGGACGCGTCGGCAGCTTCGGGCGAGAGGGAGAAGCAGTGGGTGGTCTCGTCGACGTCGGCCAAATAGACGAGGGCGTGGATGTACTGGGTGCGCAGAGAGTGCTGCTGCCAGTGCGGACGGTCGCGATGCCAGCGTCGCCAGCCCTCCCCTTCGTAGGGTTCCATGTGGCGCAGGCAGGCTTCAGAGAGGCAGATGGGGGCACCGAGCAGCGCTTCCACTGCGTCGAGGATTGGCGGGAGGTGGATGATTTCTTCGACTGCGGGCCAAGTGATCAGAGGATCGCAGTTGACGGTCTGATAGGCACTCTCCAAGGGTCGCCAAAAGGCGCGACCCCAAGTTGCGCGATCCTCGTCAAAGCCCTGGCGCAGACGGGCGGCATCTTGGTCGGAGAAGAGCTGGCCTAGAGCAACGTAGCCATTGCGACGAAAGAATTCGTAGTCTGCTGTGTTCATCGGCGTTCTTCGGGATAAGGATCAGCGCGCGAACCAGCGAATCGGGTGCCGTCGCGTTCCATCGGCAAAGGCGAGCGAATAGGGGTCGCACTGCCGATAGACGACCGCTCCGTCGGTGCGCAGCACCAGCCAGCCAAAGTCCCAGCCCTTGCTCTGATAGCGCATGGGGATACTCGGCCGGACGCGAATGACCGGATGCGATCCAGCGATAAAGAGTTCCTGCTCGACATAGTAATAGCCCGAGCCAGTTTCGACGAATACCTCGTGGGCTAGATCATCCCCTTCTCCGGGTAGGTCCGCGCACAAACCGCCAATGCCGACCTTGATGGCCGCGCCGTCGCCAAAAGCAGTGGCAAGGGCATCGATGGAGCCGGAGAGGACGCGGCCGTGAGCGTCGTGGTGCAAGACTTCCTCCCACGTGTCGGCGACGTAGAACTTATAAATATCAAAGTCGTAAATGAAGTTGTGGCTGGGGGCGTTGGTCGCTGGGTCATGGCTGTCGAGCAAGTGGTACTTGGGCATGGGGTGCGGTCCCCCCTCGGGGGAGGGCACGGTCTTTTGCCCGTCGAGGTGGGGACGTCCAAGGGCTTGGTGGCCGTCTTGATTGTAGAGGAAGAACGACATCGAGGACCGCGGCCCAAATCCGTCGGGCAGGGACACGGGCTGGCGCAAGCTCATCAGGCCGGCGGCCCAGCGGTCTTCGACGAGATACGTCACGGCAAACTCGGCCACTTCGCGCACCTTCTCGTCGCTGGGGGAGCGCACGTCGATGTGCTCGTTGTGGCGAAATTCGGTGTAGATGCGCAGGTTTGCGCCACGGCGGATGGCACGGACTAAGGCGTCTTGGCTGCCGGCGACGATCTTCCGCGACGAATCTAGCACCAAAGGGCAGGTCCAAGAATCCATAGCGCTATCCCTTGCCGCCGCCGCTGACCAGCCGGGTCAGTACGCGGGCGGTAAAGTTGTTGCCAATAAAAAAGACACAGGTGATATTGGCCATAGTCAGTCCTCAAGGTGGGTTGCAGTGCATCTTGCTCAACATATATACGGCCTCGCCCCGCGCCAAGTTGGAAATTTGGCCTTGCACACTGTACCTACTCAGGGCATTTTGTCGATAAAGGCTCCTGCAAACAATCTTCCAACCATCCATCCCAGGGAGAGCAGCCATGATTGAACACGCCAACACCTCGCGCTCAATCACCGCAGAAACGGCGGAAATGTCCGCCGATGAGAAGTACCTCTTCGACCTGCTCGGATTTTTGATCGTGCGGGACGTGCTGAGCGAGGAACACCTGAAGCTGGCTAACGAAGCCATCGATTCGATGGAGCTCACACCAAGCCCGGAGTACTTTGGCGATTCCGTTGCTTTGAAGGGCGAAAATACCTCGACGCGCCTCGGCAACAGCGAGGGCCTGTTGGAATTGCCGCAGCCGTTGTGCGAGCCCTTCAGAGAAATGCTGGCGCATCCCAAAACCATCCCGCACCTCAACACGATCCTCGGGGAAGGCTGGCGGCTCGACCACGGTCCGGGTCTGATCGCGATGGACAAGGGATGTTCCGGCGGCATGCTGCACGGCAACTTCGACAATGCGCCCTATTTCTACCGCGAGGGTAAGATCTTCACCGGCCTCTGCGTCATCGAATACCTGCTCGCCGATGAAGGGCCCGGCGACGGCGGCATCAGCGTCATTGCCGGCAGCCACAAGGCCAACGTGACCTGCCCGGCCAAGATGCTCAGATGGGAACAGTACCAGGAATACGTGACCGAGATAAACGCCAAAGCTGGCGACGCCATCATCTTCAGCGAGGCGTGCACCCACGGCACTCTCCCGTGGAATGCCGACCACCAGCGCCGCGCCATCCTCTACAAGTACAACACCGGTCACATGGCATGGGGCGGAGGCGGAGTGCGCGGTCGGCGTCCGTCCTACTGGGACGAACTCACCGCTCCCCAACAGGCAGCCCTGCTCTTGCCCTCACACCATTCCCGCAGACCCAAGCCGAGCAACGGCTACGCAGGACTCGCCGAGGTGGCCGATTCGGTGTGAGGAGATGAAGAGGACGCTGGGGGGGTCGGACGGATGCTAAGGCAAGGCTTCGAAGAGGCGATCTATATCCTCGTGGTTGTTGTACACCGAGGGTGAGAGGCGCATCTTGTTGCCGAAGCGCATCGCCACATGAACATTGGCACTTCTGCAACTGGCTAGGGTAGCTTCGGGGTGTGGAGCTACGAAGGAGAGTATGGGGCTTTCGTTCCCCTGTGGTGTGATCGATTGGTACCCCCGCTTCGGCAGTTCCTCCTGCAGGCGATCGGTCAGGTCTCTCGCGTGGTTGCGGATTCTGTCAACTCCGAGGCGCAGGATGTACTGCAGGCTCTCTTGGGCGCACACGACTCCTTCGTAAGAGGGGTAACTGACCTCGTACGCGCCGACTCCAGTCGGGGATGAAAACGATATATCCTCACTGGCCGAATTGGGCTCTTCTACCCAAGGGGGATAGTTGAGTCTCACACCACCTGTGGGTTGAGACGGTTTGAGCACATCGAGTTGCAGGTCAGAGCGAACGTACAGAAACCCAAACCCCTTGACGCCCATCAGCCACTTGAACGTCGAACAAGCTGCAAAGTCGATGCCCATCGCCTTGACGTCGATCGGAACACCGCCCGCGGCCTGCATGATATCGACGTACAGATACGCGCCGTTGTCGTGAGCCAGCTTGCTCAGCGCCGCGACATCTGCGACATATCCATTGACGTTTGACACCAGTGCCACTGAAATCAGCCGGGTGTTGCCATCGACCGCGTCTTCCATGGCGGCCATGTCGATTTGCCAGTTGCGGTTCTTGACGATCCGCACGTCGAGACCTTGCTGCTCGCGAAACTTGTAGTTGGATATGCAGGGGCTGAAGTTCAAATCCGACATCACCACATTGCCACCCGCCAGATGATCCCGCAAGCCGTTGAGGATATTGCTCTCCGATTCCACCGTGCTGCGCGCAAAGGCGATTTCGCCGGGGTCGGCGTTGATGAGCTGGGCAAATAGGGCCTTGGCTTGGTCGCGCGGCGGTGCCCAAGCTGGCCACCACGGCTCCCCTACCTCGTGCGCGACCCAATCGACGTACCGGTGCAGGGCCGCGGCCGAATGCACGCTGATCGGATGCGACGAGGCGTTGTCGAAGTACGCCATGGTCCGCGCCCGCGGGAAGTCTTCGCGCACTCTCTCGAAAAGATCTGTCATACCCGGCTCTCCTCGTATAAAACCTGCATTATACTCAAATGTTGTTTTTGGCCACCACCGTCTGCGGCGGCTATAGATCCTTGTACCAGGTCAGTTGCACCTCGTCTAGACCCTCGGTACGGTAGGCATAGAGGTGGACATGACCGAGTTTGGCACCCATGCGGGCGTAGAAGCGGCAAGCGGGGACGTTGATATTTTGGGTCTCGATCTTGAGTTGGGTGCAGCCCCGCTGCTTGGCGCAGGTCTCGGCGCGTTGGAAGAGCGCCCTGCCCACACCTCGTCCTTGATATTCGGACCGCACGCGAATGTCCCAAAGGCCCGCTAGATCTTCGTGCCCTTCGCAGTAGTCTAAGCCCTCGCCGTGAAAGGCGACAATGGCCCCGCCAATGCGCTCTTGTTCCCTGTATGCGGCGAGGACAATCCACCGCGAGAGGTCCCACGTTCTCCGGGTCCAGCGCTCGGGGCCGCCGGAGTGATCGTAGTTTTTGATATAGGGCAGATCGACGGGTTCTTCGACTAGCCGAATTCCTCCCAAACCATTGTCGACGAGTTCGACGCGCAAGCGGCTTTTTACTTCAAGGGCAATGGGCACTTGGCCGTATTCGGATAGGACATTGAGGCTTTCTTCCTTGATGCAAAAGTCCATTAGCGTTCCTCGCCATTAAGAGGCGCTCTTGCCTAGGGTGCTACACATCGACCCGACGACCACCAGTACGGTACCACCAACGGCGGGTTTGTTGAGGGGTTCCATAGGGACTAGGTTGGGGTCAAAGAGGGCGAGTAAGCCCATCACAGCCATAGTGACCAGAGGCGTCAGCGAGACCAGCGCGCCCATGCGCGAAGCCTCCATCCGCTTGAGCGATTCGGCGAAGCTGAGATAGGAGATGAGGGTGAAGACGACCGAGCAGGCCAAGAGCAAGCAGGGGATGGCCGGCAGATCGAATATGCGGCTCGGCTGGGCCAAAGGCAGGAAGAGCATCGTGCCAAACCAATAGACCAAGGCCATAATCGAGGTCGAGGGCAGGTGCCGCAGCAGGGGTTTTTGCGCCAGCATGAAAACTCCCCAGAGGATGGCCGAGGCAAAGACGAGCCACACGCCGATGCCGTAGTTTTCCAACACGAAGAGCAGTTCGGCAAAGCGCTGATTGAAAAAGAGCCCCATCCCCACGATCAACACGCCGAGACCGATCCACTGCAGACGGCTAAAGGCTTCTTTGAAGAAGACCAGCCCGCCCAAGAGCACAATTATTGGCGAAAACTGCATCACGATCTGAGCCGAACCAGGCGAGATGCGGCTCAGCCCCATCAGATACGTCAGGTAGTTGCCACCGAGGCCGAGGACGCAAACCACCGCTAGAACCGAAACTGCGCCGCGAATCCGAAAAGGAGAGGTAAGGCCGTAGCGAAAGTGGATGACGGGGATCAGCATGGCCCCCGCGAGCAGGAAGCGGTACCAGGTAACCGTAAAGGGGTCCAGCGATTGCAACAGCAGCTTGAGCACTACGGGTAGGGCACCCCACAGCAGCAGGGTGATAGCGGCGAGGGTCAGCCCCAGTGATCGACGCTCAATCCGGTTGCTCACAGTCGCTAAGACGCCCTCAACCTCTCGACGACCCCTTCATCCACCTCAATCCCCAACCCCGGACCAGTCGGCACGCGCACAAAGCTGTCCTCTTGGTCAAACGGCACCGCGCATAGCTCTTGGCGGATGGCACTCGGCGTGCGGTCGAATTCCATCACAGGCTCCTGCATATAGGGCTGGGCGTTGCGCGCTGGTGGGCAGGGCGGCAAGGTCGCGGCAAAATGCAACGTGGCGGCGATCATAACGGGAGAACCCCAGACGTGAGGGTTGACCTGAATGCCGCAGGCGTTGGCCATGGCGCAGATGCGCTGCATTTCAGTGATGCCGCCGCAGTGCATGATGTCGGGCTGGACGATGTCGTACGCGCGGCGCGTCAGGTAGGGCTTGAATTCATAGCGGGTGCGCAGATTTTCGCCGCCGGCGATGGCCATAGGCAGCGCGGCTTTGACTTCCAAATAGGCGTCCAAGTCTTGGGCGTTGACCGGCTCCTCAAACCACACCAGATCCAAGTCGGCCAGCTTTCGGCCAATGCGAATCGCCGTGGTGGCGTTGTAGGCTTCGTTGGCATCGACCATGAGGTGAATATCCGGGCCGATGGCATCGCGCAGGGCGCGGACGCGTGCGACATCCTCGGCGATGGATAGCCCTCCGACCTTGGTCTTCATCCCTTTGAAGCCTGCGTCCACATAGCCCCGCGCCTCGTCGAGCAGGCGGTTGGGAAACTCGCCTTCGGTATAGTAGAGGCCGGTGGCATAGACGGCGACTTTGTCGCGAACCTTACCGCCGAGAAGGGCGCAGACCGGGAGGCCAGTGGCTTTGCCCGCGAGATCCCAAAGGGCAATGTCGAGCGCGGAAAGGGCGCTGCCGGCTAGGCCGACCGCGTTGTTGCCGTTGTAGAGCGCGTGGAACATGCGCTCCCACAAACCGGTGCGGTCCATGGGGTCTTGGCCGATGAGCAGCGGGGCGAGCCAGCCGTCGATGAGACCAGCGGCCGCGCCTTCGCCCCAGCCGACGAGGCCGTCGTCCGTGGTGACTTTGACGAGCGTGGTGCTGCGCTGGTCGAGCCAGCCTTGGGACCAGCCAAAGGGGCGCTCAAGGGGGCAGGCAAGGTCGAAAGTTTCGATGGCGGCGATTTTCATATAAGTCCTTGAGGTTGACAGTTGTGGGGGGTGAATATAGGGTATGCAAGTTTGCGGATAAAGGAGACCGACATGAAAATCACCGAGGTGAAATTGCTAGTGTTGGAAGACCCAAGCAGCAAGGGGCGCGGCGGTCACAGTATCGCGCGGGTAGAGGGGTTGCGGAGGATACAATACACGCACCAGGGAAGGCCAAACCAGGAATTGCGTCCAGCGCGGCAGAGCTTTTTGGAAGTCCACACGGACGAGGGCATTGTGGGGCGTAGCGACACGTCGATGACGCCCTATCAGACCGACATCGTGCGGTATCACGCGGTGGGACGGAGCCCGTGGGAGCGCGAGGGGCTGTTTCAGCAGTTTTGGAAAGGGACCCGGTGGGTAAACCACCCCGGAGGCTGGTATACCCAC
>JAPOYQ010000640.1 GCA_026706505.1 Gemmatimonadota bacterium | reverse complement strand
AGGTGCCGCCAGAGAGTGCGCCGATCACTAAACTAAAAAAGATCAAGGTCAAAAGGTCGTTGATGATGCAACTAGCGACGACGACCCGCGCAATGCGAGTATCGGTCAACCCCAAGTCCTTGAAGCTTTTTAGGGTGATTACAACTGCGGTAGCCGTTCCAATGATCAGCCCCACGAAGACGGAGGCGGCAAGATCCAGCCCAAAGAATTGGGCGACGGCAAAGCTGACAGCAAAGGGCACTGCGGCCCCGGCAATCGCCACCCCCAACGAGCGCTTGAGCGCGGCGAAAAACTCGTTGGGCTGGGTCTCCACCCCAGCGTGGAACATCAGAAAGAAGATGCCGATCTCGGCCAACAACTGGATGGCCTCGTCCGGCTCAATCCAGCCGAACACCGCCGGCCCCACCAAGACCCCGACGATCAATTCACCCATCACCGTCGGCAGGCCCAGCGGCCGCAAGGTCACGGCCACTAGCCAGATCCCGGCAAGCAAGATGAGTAAATCGAGCGCTACATTGTGCATGAGCGGCGTCTCGGGGTGGTGACTGCTTTAATTGATAATACAAGAGTAAAAAAAAAAGAATACTACCGCACTTGAGAGACTCGGGGTGGTGATTGTGCACATTCGTGCGTTAATTGAAATGGCGGTGACTTAGACGTGAATCAAAACGCCCCCAACATCCATCCCCGCGAAGTGCGCCAGATCCTCATGTGGTTCGCCGGCATCCTGTGGCGTGGCGCACCCACGGCCATGCTCCTAAACGTCAGCGGGCGATTCATAGCGGCCCTGCTGCCGGCTGGGCGCATTCTGTTGATCAAGGAACTCGTCGATGCCGTCCACGCCGCTGTCGGCCAAGGCGAGGACCAGTTCGTCGCCGTGGTCCCCCTGCTGGCCGGCTTGGCGGGCTTGCAAATGTTGGAAGCCGTGCTGAACGCGGTGCAGGAACACGCGGCCGCGGCCATACGGGAACAGACTAGCTGGAAGCTACAAGAGCGAGTCCTCGACCGAGCGGCTGGCGTGGGTTTGGACTCATTTGAACGCCGAGAATTTTTCGACCGCATGCAGCGGGCGCGGCAGGCCGCGTACTTCCGCGCCTACGGCATCTTCCGCGACGCCACCGCCGTGCTCGAAGGTTTTGTCGTCCTGTGCTCCCTAATCGCGCTGTTTGTCACCGGGCACTGGTCGATCCCGCTAGTGCTGTTCTTGGGCACGGCCCCGGTTTTCTACACCCAAATTCGGCGCGGCCGCGAAATCTACGCGCTCTTTCACCAGCAAACGCCCGAACAGCGCCGCGCCGAGTACTTGGTCGAGCTGATGACCGACCGCGATGCAGCCAAGGAAGTCCGGCTCTACGGGCTGGGAAACATCCTCATCCGCACTTGGGAGGAAGTGGCGCAAACGCTGCGCCAGCAGCGCCTGCGACTGACCCTGCGCCAGCAGCGCTACATGTTCGGCGGGCGGCTGAGCGGCATCATTTCGGCGCTCTTATCGCTGGTCATCTTGCTCTACCAAGCCACCTATGGCACCCTGACCTTGGGGGGCTTTTTCGCCCTTGCCGAGGCCATCACGCGCTTCCAAAACACGCTTTTCCAACTGCTGCGACAAATGGGCGATGTCTTTGAGCAAACGCTCCACATCCGCGACTTGCGTGACTTTGTTGAGTCTCCCACCGAGCCGCAAGGCCAAGTAGCCCTGCCTGCCGCGCCGCTAGAAATCGCAATTGAGGACGCGGGATTTGCCTATGGCGACGGGCCTTTCGTACTCAACGGGGTCAATCTGCGGATCAGGCCGGGCGAGAAGCTGGCGCTGGTGGGCGAAAACGGGGCCGGCAAGACAACCCTAATCAAGCTGCTCTTAGGACTGTACCAGCCGAGCGCGGGGCGCGTCCTCTACAATGGAGTGGATGGCCGCGAAATCGACCCGCAGGTCTTGCGCCAGCGCTGCGCTGCGGTCTTCCAAGACTTCGTGCAATACCAGCGCACCGCGCGCGAAAACATCGGCTATGGCCAGGCCGAAGCCCTCGCCAATCAGGCTCGGGTGGAGCGGGCCGCAACCGCGGGCGGCAGTGCGCTGCTAATCGAGTCCTTGGCTGAGCGCTACGACACCACGCTGGGCCGCTACTTCGATGGCGGGCAGGATCTATCGCGCGGGCAGTGGCAGAAGCTGGCCCTGTCGCGCGCGTACTTCCGCGACGCCCAAGTCCTCGTGTTTGACGAGCCGACCGCGGCCCTCGATCCGCGCGCCGAGTTGGAGGTCTTTCGCCAATTTTTGGCCCTGAGCGAAGGCAAGTCCGCGGTCTTCGTCTCGCACCGCATGGCCTCGGCGCGGGTGGCCGACCGAATCTTGGTCCTGAGCCAGGGCCGGGTGCTGGAGGAGGGGACGCACGCCGAGCTGATGCAGCGCCGTGGAGAATACGCGCGCATGTTTTCCCTGCAGGCGCAGTGGTACCAACAGGAGGCGTCGTGAAGCGACTGAGCGCGATACGCCTCTTGCCCACGCTCCTCAAGGAGGTGCTCCGCGTCCATCCCTGGGGAACGGGTGGGCTGGCCATCATCGTGCTGATCGGCTCGCTACTGCCGGCCGTAGAGCTGTGGCTCACCGGGCGAATCGTCGATCAGCTCGCCGCCGGGCTGGGCGGTGGCCGAGCGGCTTTTTTGCAGACCCTGCCTTGGGTCGGCGGCTTTTTCGCCACGCTCTTCACCCACATGCTGCTCGATATGGTGCGGGCGGTCCTGCAGACCGATGTCCAAGACCGAGTCAGCGTGCGCTTACAGCGGCAAGTCGTGGACAAGGTGCAGAAGGTCGAACTGGTCCACTTCGAGCATCCCGCGTTCTACGACGCGCTCAAGCGGGCCAACGAAGACCTGAGCGGCCGGCTCCTCAGCCTGCTCAACGTGGCGCTAGACACGGTCGGCGCCTTGGGGGGGATGGCCGCGGTCGTAGGTGTGCTGCTGACCGGGCATTGGGCCTTGGGGCCGCTGACCCTGATCGGCTCCGTCCCAGGGGTGTGGGTAATGATGTGGATCAGCAAAAAGACGCACTACGTCTATCGCGAACGCACGCCGCAATACCGCGAGACATCCTATTTCCGCGAATTGCTGACCGAGCGCGAACAAGCCATGGAGGTGCGGCTCTTCACGCTGCGCGACCACTTGCTCGACACCTGGCGCGAGAAAGCCATCGCGCTGGCCATAGAGCGTCGCGGGCTGGAGGCCAAGCGAGCTTGGCTCGGCGGGCTGACCTCCAGCATCGGAGGCTGGGGATACGTCGGCTGCCTGACGATCCTCGTCTGGTTGGTCGCCGGGGCGCAGCTCACCATCGGCCAGTACGGCATGTTGGCGCGGGCCGTGCAGCAGTTTTCTTGGCAACTCGGCGGGATCATGCGCTCCTTAAACACCCTGCACGAGGAGTCGCTGTATCTAGGGGATCTCTACGAATTCCTCGACCTGACGGCACCCCAAGCGTCCCCAGGGGCTGCGGACGCAGGCCAAGACCTAAAAAACCTGCCGCTGCGCTTTGAGCAGGTGTCCTTCCACTATCCAGACGGCGACCTCGTGCTCGCAGGCATCGACCTAGAAATCCGGCCGGGGGAGCGCATCGCGCTAGTCGGCGAAAACGGGGCCGGCAAGACGACCTTGGTCAAACTGATGATGGGGCTGTACCAGCCGACAGGAGGACGAGTTTTGCTCGGAGACAAACCGCTTTTGGCCTATCCTCAAGATCGGGTCCGGCAGCTCTTTGCCGCGGTCTTCCAAGACTTTGTGCGCTTCCAATTTCCCGTGCGAGACAACATCGCCTTTGGGGCGCTGGGTCAAGAATCCTCTGTCGAGCGGGCGGCCGAGCTAGCTGGTGCAGCGCCGTTTATCGCCGAGTTGCCCGGTCAGTACGAGGCCCTGCTGGGCAAGGAACTAGGAGGTGCTGACTTATCTACGGGTGAGTGGCAGAAGCTCGCCACGGCCCGGGCGCTGGTGCGAGCGGCCGAGTTCGTGGTGCTGGATGAGCCGACGGCCGCGCTGGACCCCAAAGCCGAGGCCGAGGTCTATCGGCGCTTCGGGGAAATGACCAAGGGCAAGGCTTCAGTGATGATCTCGCACCGGTTGGGCGCAGCCCGCGCCGCCGACCGGATCCTCGTGCTCAAAGGCGGACAGATCGTCGAGCAAGGGACGCACGAGGCCCTGATGCGGCAAGGCGGAGAGTACAGCCGCTTGTTCAGCCTACAAGCTCAGTGGTACGAATAAGGGCTAGCGCCGTCGGCCCCTGCGTGGCTTGCCGCGCGGGCGCGAGGAGGGGCGGTCGACCATTTCCTGGACGACCAGGTCAAGGCCCTTGAGATGTTGCCCGTTGAGCATGTCGATGGCCTCGCGGGCTGCGGCCTTGCTGGGCATGTCGATTTGGCCCCAGCGGCGGCGCGGATCAATGGTAACAGCGGCGACGGCCCCAAATAGCTCAAACAGCGTGCGGAGATCGTCCTCGGTGGTATCAGAAGATAGATTATCGATTCGAATTTTCATTCAAACTCCAAAAATAAAAGGGAGTGATGCAGTGCACATCACCCCCTTTTGCACTATATCAGGACAAGCCTAAAGTGCTACGACGCTCTCAGCCGCTGGGCCTTTCTTGCCCTGAACGACCTCAAACTCCACTTGCTGCCCGTCGGACAAGGTGCGGAAACCCTCGGCCCGGATCGCGCTGTGGTGGACGAAAACATCTTCGCCGTTCTCGCGCTCGATAAATCCGAAGCCCTTCGCGTCGTTGAACCACTTTACGGTTCCCTTCTCGCGATCTGCCATGGGTAAAATCCTTTGCAATGTGCGGTTAGAGCAGAACGTGCGAATAACTTTGAGTAGGAATCTACTGCTTCAGGCTTTTCGGTAGGAAAACTACATCAGGCCCGGGGGTAGGAATCTACGCGGATCCGAACGACTGCCAACGTGGTACATTAACGCCCCTACAACTATTGCAGAGACAAGTGACGGGCTTAATATAGTCAATCTCAGCCGCAGCACAAGCAACTAATTTGCCTACCGCCGGGCCGTCCAACCTGCTCAAACCCATCTCATCCCCTCCACTCCTTGGTTTGGAATTGGCACTGCGGCCTCTATATTAAAGGAATTCACAACCGGATAGACGGCCCAATCCGTTTGTCCGTCCATCCACTTGCCCAAACGGAAACACACGACTAATGAGCGCAACCGGACCGGGGTTTGCCGCCGAAGATTTGAGCCTCTTCGCACGGATACAGCGCGTGTTTTACGCACCGAGCACAGCTTTTGCCGCGGTGCGCGGCCAAGAAAGTGCCCACGACTGGCTGCTGCCAGCCCTCTTGGTTTGCGCGGTGGGGGTTGGCTCCTATAACCTAACCCTCGACGTAGGAGCACCGGCTGTACAGCAGCAGCTAGAGGGATTGGACGAGGCCGAGCGGCAGCAAGCAGAGGCGTTCCAAGAGCATGGCTGGATGGTGGTCCCGGTGGGACTTTTTTTTTCCTTAGTCGTGGTCGGGGGCGTGCTTTTGATGCTGGCGCGCTCCGCTTTCCAAGCCGAGGTCAGCTACCGGCAAATGCTGGTAGTCAAAGCGTATGCCCTGTTGGTGGTGGGCGTCGAGTGGGTGGTGCGCGTGGTGCTGGTGCTGGCGACGGGCGACATCGGGGCTCATCTGGGGCTGGGACTCTTTTTGTCCGAGGAGGCCGCAGCCACGTTTGGCGGCCGGATCCTTGCGGCCCTCAACCCCTTTGACCTGTGGCAGATTGGGATCATGGGCGTCGGGTTGAGCGCACTAGCCGACGCGCCCGTGCGCAAGGCGACCCTCATGCTTGGGCTTCTATGGCTAATCTGGATAGTCGGCGGAGTCTTTATCGAGACCATCGGCCAAAACGCGCCTCCGCCACCCCCTGAATAAACGCAGCGCCCTACCTTGCACCGGTCCTAAGCGTTTTTACACAGGATCGCACATGCCTAAACATGGAGTCAGTCCGGTCGTCGCGGCGGTCGCGGTTTTCGCAACCTGCATCTATCCCGCTGCGGTGCGCGGAGACAGAGGAACCTTGCTCGAAGCCCTATTGCGCTCCAATCCCATCTGCGCGCCCGTACTCTCGGCCGCCAAGCACGAAGTACAGATCCTCTATACGCAGATCGACCGCGACTCAGGCAACCGACCGCATTTTACCCAACACGAGTACCGCGTCGATCCCAAGGATTATTTTTATCCGGCCAGTGCAATCAAGCTGGCGGGTGCCCTGCTGACGCTGGAGAAGCTCAATCAACTGGGTATTGCAGGCGTGGATCGACATACGCCCGTCCGCATCGACAGCGCGTACAGCGGCCAGACTGCGGTGCGCGAAGATCCAACCGCACCGGACGGTCTACCCACAATTGCCCACTACATCCGCAAGCTCTTCGCCGTCAGCGACAACGACGCGTACAACCGGCTCTACGAGTTCGTGAGTCAGCAGCGGTTGAACGAATGGCTGTGGAAGAAGGGGTACCGGGATGTGCGCCTGACGCACCGCCTCGCCATCGCGCGCTCGCCCGAGGAAAACCGGCATACAAATCCACTAACGTTCTACCGAGGAAACCAAGTCCTCTATCAGCAGCCGATGTTGGTCAATCCGCATACGTGGCGCGCGCCCGCGCCAATTCTCAAAGGAGAGGGACACATCCAAGACGGAGCATTAGTGGCCGCGCCCAAGGATTTCGCCGGGTCGAACTACATGTCAGTGGAAGTGTTACAAGACCTGCTCATGGCAGTGTTTTTCCCCGAGGAGCTGCCCGCTAAACGGCGCTTCGACCTGCGGCCCGACGACTACCGCTTCCTCTACCGCACCATGTCCATGTTGCCCCGCGAGTGTCCCCATCCCCAATACGACCCGGAAAAGTACTACGACAGTTATGTAAAATTCTTCCTGTTCGGCGACAGCAAGGCCCCCATGCCCGACTCAGTGCGGATTTTCAACAAGGTGGGATTGGCCTATGGGTATGTGACGGACAATGCCTATATCGTGGATTTCGAGCGCGGGGTCGAGTTTTTGCTAACGGCCGTGGTGCTGGTAAACGAGAACGGCATTCTTAACGACGGGATCTACGAATACGACGAGGTGGGGCTACCGTTTTTGGCCGAACTAGGTCGAGTCATCTACAAATACGAGCTGGAGCGAAAACGAGCGCACCGACCGGATTTGAGCAAGTGGAGGATCAACTACGGGCCGTGAGGGATAGCGCAACCCTGAACGCAGGGGTCCCTAGAAGAATGTACCTCTTGATCGCTAGGAAAGTCCCGCTGGCAATAACACCAACTCTGGCACATAGGCCCGCGCCGGCAGCGCTGCGACAAAGAGGCAGGCATCGGCCACATCCTGCGGCATCAACGCCTGGGCCATCACCTCCGGTGGAGTGGCCACCGGCCGCTTGAGCACCAGCGGCGTGTCGGTCAGTCCCGGAAAGATCACGCAGGTGCGGACGCCGTTCTCCTTCTCCTCCTGGAAAGTACCGTGGGCCAATCCGACCATCCCGTGCTTGCTCGCCTGATAAGAGACCCCAGAGACATCCGGCTGCTGCACACAACCGCTCGATACGTAAATGATCAATCCGGCGCCCTGCTCGCGCATCACTGGCAATGAGGCCTGGGTGCAGTGGAACGCCCCCGTCAGATTGGTGCCGAGCATCATTTCCCAAGTCTCCTCGGTGAGCACCTTCAATGCGCGATCTGGGATATTGGTCCCCGTCACATAGGCCAGGATATCTACCCGGCCATACGCTGCTACCGCCCGCTGGACCAATGCCGCTGCGGCCGCCTTGTCCCGCGCGTCGGTGGCGCACGCCAAGGCGTTTTCACCTAGCTCCTCAGCCAGCGCCTCCAGTTTGTCGCCGCTGCGGGCAGCCAGCACCACTTTTGCCCCGGCTTCGACGTAGGTTTTCGCCGTCGCCTCACCCATCCCGCTGCTGGCACCGACGACGATCGCCACTTTGCCTGTTAGATCTGCCATTTATCCCTCCTGCGCGGCCTAGCGCATAAATTCCTCTGGTGCCAATACTCCGGCCGTAAACCGGATCCGACCAATCGCTCCCTTAAACCAACACACGCGATTCAACCGCACCCCAATCGACGTCTGACCTCCTGTCAACGGGGCAAAATCAACCGGCCCGCTCGCCTCCTCAACGCCATTGACAAAGTTGGTTCATCGCGCCCGTCGCAGGTCAGTGCTAAATGGTACCACTCCCCCACGGGATGGAGGTGGCCTTCGTTTAACAAGGCCCGGTCCGAGTCTCCCGAACTGATAAAGGTGTCGAGATACCAGTGCCCAGTCCCAGTCAGACGCGTCTCGAAAAGCACGCGGTCCCCGTCGGCTTCCCCCAAATGCAAGAAGCGCTGCTCGGCCAGCCCACCCTCATCGGGCCGGAAATCAAGTTCAATGGTAAAAGCCTCCAGCCCAGCGAGGGGATTGGTCCCGATAAACAACGCATACCGCACTCAGTCGAAA